>JAVHNW010000001.1:0-1463 GCA_036169755.1 bacterium
TGGCAGATGAATACGCCGCCCGCAGCGGCCAGCCGCGCTTCGTGGCAGGTTCCATCGGCCCCAGCGGAAAACTGCCCTCGGCGGATGACCCGGAACTTTCCAACATGCAGTTTGACGAACTGGCAGATTTATTCCGCGAACAGGCAATTGGCCTGCTGCAGGGCGGCGCGGACTTGATTCTCATCGAAACCTCGCAGGACATTCTCGAAGTCAAGGCCGCCATTCATGGCGTGACCAGGGCCTTTGAAGAAAGCGGCATCTGGCTGCCAATTCAGGCCCAGATTACGCTCGACACCACCGGGCGCATGTTGCTCGGCACAGACGCCCAGGCAGCCATCGCCATTTTGGAAGAACTGCCCATTGACGTGATTGGCGTCAACTGCTCCACCGGGCCGGAACACATGCGCGAGCCGATTGAAATTCTCGGCGAACAGACCCGGCTGCCGGTTTCGTGCATCCCCAACGCCGGGCTGCCGCTGAATGTGGACGGCCAGGCCGTCTATCCGCTGGAGCCGGAGCCTTTCGCCTCGGCCTTGTACGAGTTCATTGAGCGGAATCACGTTTCAGTGGTGGGCGGCTGCTGCGGCACCACGCCCGAGCACCTCAAAAAACTGGTCGAAAAAGTTCACGGCCTCAGCCACCCGCAGCGCCCCGCTCCCCAAATCGCGAGGCTGGCCTCCGGCATCAAGGCCATGAATATGCAGCAAGACCCGGCCCCCTTTTTGATTGGCGAGCGCTGTAACGCGCAGGGCAGCCGCGCTTTCAAACGCATGCTTTTGGCTGAAGATTGGGAGGGCGTGCTGACGGTGGCGCGCGACCAGCTGGACAAGGGCGCGCACGGCCTGGATATTTCGGTGGCGGTAACAGAGCGCGGCGATGAGCCCTACCTGATGCGTCAGGTGCTGCGAAAACTGGTGACGGCGGGCATTGACCTGCCGCTGGTGATTGACTCGACCGAAGTGGAAGTGCTGGAAGCCGCCCTAAAAATTGCGCCGGGGCGCTGCCTGATCAATTCGACTCACCTGGAAAGTGGCCGCGCCAAAGCCGATAAAATTTTCGCACTGGCAAAAACCTACAATGCCGCCGTCATCACGCTGACCATTGATGAGCAGGGCATGGCAAAAACCCGCGAGCGCAAGTTGGAAGTCGCCCGCCGCATTTACGACATCGCCGTCAACGAACACGGCCTGCGCCCCGATGCGCTGGTTTTTGACGACCTGACCTTCACCCTGGCCACCGGCGACCCGGAATTTTCCGCTTCGGCGGTTGAAACAATTGAAGGCATTCGGCTGATTAAGCAAAAGCTGCCGGGGGCGCTCACCTCGCTCGGCGTCAGCAATTTGTCATTTGGGCTTTCGGCCAACGCCCGCCCCACGCTCAACTCGGTCATGCTCTACCACTGCGTGCGCGCCGGGCTGGATATGGCCATCATAAATCCGGCGCAAGTAAAGCCATTCGTACAA
>JAVHNW010000002.1:0-7396 GCA_036169755.1 bacterium
ATGTCGAGCAGCAGCAGATCGGGGTGGAAAGCGCGGGCGGCTTTCAGCCCGGCCAGGCCATCTGAGGCGGTGAAAACTTCGTAGCCTTCGGGCTTGAGGTAGGCGCTAATCAGGGTCAGGATGGCGGGTTCATCATCAATAATGAGAATTTTTGTCATAATTCAGAGCCGGGGAAACGGGAAAGGGAAAAATCTGTAGGCCAGCAAACGATACACCAGCCAAAACAAGGCCGCAAAAAGGCAATGTAAAGATTGGGTAAAGTTAAATCATAAATGAGGTGCCCTGCAAAAGCGAGGTGTAAACCTCGATGAGTTGGCGGGCAATGTTTTCCCAGGCATAGCCGCTGGCGGTTTCCGCGGCGGCGCGCGCCATTTGAGCGCGAAGTTCTGGCTGGTCGAGCAGGCGCGTCAGACGGTTGCACAGCGCTTCAGAATCGCCATCGGGCACAGTAAAACCGGTGACACCATCCTGCACGAGGAAGGCCAATCCGCCAACTTGCGAGGCGACGACGGGGGTGCCGCAGGCCATCGCTTCAAGCGCCACCATGCCAAAGGATTCGTAGTGCGAGGGCATGACCAGAACTTCGGCGGCAGAGTAGTAATAGGGCAGGGTATCTTGCCCGCGTTTGCCGAGGAAGACAACCATATCATCCATACATAATTCCTGGCACAGCGTTTGCAGGCGCGCCATTTCAGCGCTCATTTGTTCGGGGCTGGCGGTGGGGTCGCCGCCAATGACGGCCAGACAGGCAGGTTTTTTCATTTCCTGCAGACGCAGGCAAGACATGGAGCGGATGAGCGTATCCACACCTTTTAGCCGCTCAATGCGTCCAACGAAAAGAATCATGCGGTCGCTGCGCGGAATGCCGATGAAATCTTTGGCCTCGTCTGCCGGGATGGGATAGAAATGACCCGTATCCACGCCGGGCGGAATGATGACGATTTTGCGCGCATCGGCTTTGTAGAGCCACTGCAGCTGCGCCTGCTCGGCCAGGGTGGCCGCGATAATTTTATCCGCGCGGGCCAGCACGCGCCGCTCACCGTCCAGGCGGTAGGCGCCCTCGCGCTCCGAGTCGTCACGGGCGATGCGGTTTTTCATCTCGCCCAGGGTGTGGAACATGTGAACGATGGGGGTTTTCCACTCGTCTGCCAACAGTTCCGCCGCCAGGCCCGACATCCAATGGTGGCTGTGAATGACGTCGTAGCGGATTCCTTTTTCAGCGGCAAAGTTCTGAATTCCCTGCACGAATTGCGGCAGGTACGCGGCCAATTCCTTCTTCGGCAGCGGCTTTTCCGGCCCGGCGGGAATGTGAACCACCCGGTTGCCGTAGCCCAGGTCGTGCAAAACGTGCGGCACATGCTCATCCTGTGAGCGGGTAAAAACATCCACGTGGATGCCCATTTGCCCCAATGCGCGCGTCAAATCGCGGACGTAGACATTCATTCCGCCGGTATCCTTGCCGCCCAAAGTTGCCAGCGGGCAGGTGTGATACGAAAGCATGGCAACATTCAGCATAATTTATTCTCCGTGCAGCGCGTCCAACTCAGCCAGCAGCCGCGCCACCAGCGCATCCAAATGTGGCGGTTTCATAATCGAGTTGTGCGTGCCTTCCACATCCACAATTCGCAAATTTCCAACCACGTGCGGCCCCCAGCCCAGCGTTCCATCCGGCACGATGTTTTCGGGCTGAAGGCGGGCGCGATAAAGCAGAACCTCACCGCCGTAGGGTTTGGGCCGAAAGGCGCTGCCCGCCTCATCCACCAGGCGGGCGATTTCGTTGTAATGCGCCAGGCGCGGCAAAGGTAGATGAAAAAATCTGAGCAGGGCGCTGGAAATGGCCGAAAAGATTTTCCCCAGCCGCTTGCTGGCGCGCCGCCAAAGATAATTGACCTGCCCGAAAAAACCATGCAGGCGGAGCGTGTTGCGGTGTACCGAAAGTTTGTACTGCGCCTGAGACGTTCCCTGCAGCAGACGGGGATAATCGGGCGCGTAGGCGTCAAACAGCGCCAGCAGGCCGACAGCTTCACCCGCCGCGCGCAGCTGGCAGGCCATCTCAAAAATCACCGCGCCGCCCGCCGAAAACGCGCAAAAATGATATGGCCCTTGCGCCTGCACCGCGCGGATTTCGCGCAGATAATGCGCCGCCATTGCCTCCACCGTTTTCAGCGGAGCATCGCGCCGGTCGGCCAGGCCGCGCGCCTGCAGGCCATAAATCGGAATGCCGGGCGGCAGCAACTTGGAAAAAGCGTGGTAAAACAGCACCCCGCCATCCGCGTGAACGCAAAATAGGGGCGGGCGCGCGCCCTCTGGCCGGATGGGCACCAGCGAAGACCATTTTTGCGGCGGCGCATCTGCCGTCAGCAGCGAGGCCAACGCCGCCACTGTCGATGCCTGCATCAGCGCGGCAATCGGCAGCGCTTTGCCAAATTCCTTTTCGAGGCGCAAAACCAGGTCAATCGCCGTCAGCGAATCACCGCCAATTTCAAAAAAATCATCGTCCACGCCTACCGGATGACGCTGAAGCAAGTCTTCCCAAATGGTCAAAAGCCGTTTTTCCAGCGGGTTTTTGGGCGCCGCCAGCGGGCGCGGCGCAGAAACCTGCGCCGGGTCGGGCAGTTTTGACAAATCAACTTTGCCATTGGGTGAAAGCGGGAACTGCGGCAAAATTACCACGGCAGCAGGTACGGCAAAATCGGGCAGCTTTTCGCGCGCATACGTCAGCAAAGAATCGCTGGAAAGGGGCAAATTTTCCCGGAGCAGGAGATACGCCGTCAGTCGGCTTTGCCCATTGACGGGTTTATCGGCCACCACGCAGGCGCCGACAGTCGGGTGTCGCAAAAAGGCATTTTCCACCTCGCCCAATTCCACCCGAAAACCGCGAATTTTGACCATACGGTCGCGCCGTCCGGCATATTCCAGCGCGCCGCCGCGGTAACGGCCCAGGTCGCCGGTCAGAAAGAGGCGCGCGTAGGGGCCAGAATCCGCCGCTTCAAAGGGATTGGGCCGCCAGCGGGCGGCATTTAATTCGGGGCGGCCCAGGTATTCGCGGAAGAGGCCATCGCCCGCCAGGGCGATTTCTCCCAGTTCACCTTCAGCCACCGGCGCGAGGTTTTCATCCACCAGGTAGATGCGCGTGTTTGCCACCGGGCGGCCAATCGGCGCCGAGGCGGTTTCCAGGCCGGGCGCCACGCGCTGAAAGCAGCCATCGCCTTCGGTCAGGCCATAATAATTCAGCAGCGCCGCCGCGGGGAATTTTTCAAAAAACTGGTTCGCCAGCGCGCCGGAAAGCGTCTCGCCGCCGACCAGCCAGGTTTGCAGGGCGGGTAGATTTTGCGCTGAGGCGCCCGCCGCCAAAATCACCCGCAGCAGCGAGGGGACAAGCAAGATGTGACTGACGGCGCGTTGGTGAAGGGCGGTCAGCAGCAGGCGCGGGTCAATCACGGTTTCGTAGGGCAAGATGGCGCTTTGCCCGCCGCACAGCAGCGGAATGAAAATTTCGTCAAAGGCATCAATCGAAGTGATGGGCGAAGATTGGGCAAAAACCGACTGCGGCGTAAACGCGCTGATGTGAATATTGTTGCTCAGCCGCGCAGCCAGGTTGCGGTGGGTGTGCAAAACGGCTTTGGGCAGGCCGGTTGAGCCGGATGTGAACAAAATCAGCGCCGGGTCGGCGGCGGAGGCCAAGGGCGGCAGGTTTTCAGCGGAGTAATTTTTTCTCTCGCGCGAGTCGTCCACCAGGAAACGCGGCAGAGATGGGTTGGGGAAGGCGTTGGCATGGGCGCGGTCGGTAAGCAGCGCGCTCAGGGGTACGGTTTGCAAAATATGCTGCAGCGCCTCGGGCGGGTAGCGCGGATCAAAACAGGCCAGCGCGCCGCCCGCCTTTAGCACGGCCAACTGCGCTGTCAGCAGGTCAAAGCCGCGCGGCAAAAAGACGCTGATAAACTGACCGGGGGCAATTTTCCCCTGGCGAAGCTGCGCGGCCAGCCGGTTGGCGCGGCGATTGAGCTCGGCGTAGGTCAGCGAATTTTCTTCAAAAACCGCCACGGTTTGCTGAGGGGCGGCAGCTGCCTGTTTTTCAAACAGGGCGTGCAGCGTGGTCTCGCGCGGGTAGTCGCGCTCGGTATCGTTCCAGGTTGGGTCAGTTTGCCAGCTAAGGGTCATTTTTCTCCGCTAAAACGCGCTTGCGATTTTTTTAATAATCTCTTATAATCGCGCCCGCTGTGAACGCCACCATAGCTCAGTTGGTAGAGCAGACGATTCGTAATCGTCAGGTCAAGAGTTCGACTCTCTTTGGTGGCTCAAAAAAGCGCCGGGTTGCCCCGGCGCTTTTGATTTTAACCCATCTGCTTACAACCCATTGTAAATGGTATCTAAATCATCCTCAGATACATCGAAAATTGCGTTGTTGGGCGGCAGGGGTTCGCGGGTCATGTATTCGGGCAGGCGATCATCTTTGGCGGTGAACCCGGCCCGGCGGTTAAATTCACGCTCCAGGCGGATGGTTTCGCGCCCCAGTTCTTGCAAATAGTTCTCCGGCATCTCCCAGCCGTAGCGGGCGCGAATCAGCGCCGGGATGACTTTCGGCGCGCTGGCGTAGCCAAACCCGGCAAAAATGCAGGCGCCGAGCGAGTCATAGCCGGCCATGTTTAATTGCGCTCCCAGCGAAAGCTTGGCCTGCCCCGCCGGGTCGAGATGATTAACGTTGGCGCGGATGGTCAGCCCGCAGGTATGGTCGGCGCCCTGGGGGCTGGTGGCGAAAGTGACGCCAGTGCCCTTGATGGCGCGCGGCTCGTAGGCGCTCATGGCCTGGTTTTTTACCACCGGCACACGCAGATTGCCGTAAACCCGGCCCACCATCCCGGCGCCCGCGCCCAGCAGCCTGCCCAGCGGCGAACCAGCGCGGATTTCATCCATCAATTTCAGCGCCGCCGCGCCATCGCCAAAGGCAAAAAGGCCCGAATCGGCAGCTACGCCCAGCGCGGCGCCGAGTTCAATCGTATCCAGCCCCAGGTCGTTGGCCTGCCAGTTGAGGCGGGCAATCGTATCCAGGTCGCCAATGCCCAGGTTGGAACCCATCAACCCCACCGTTTCATATTCCAGCGGGGAGACGATGCTTTTGCCGTCCTCGCCGCCGAAAACATTGGAGCAGCGAATGGAACAGCCCGCCATGCAGGCATGCGTTGTTTGGCTCGCGCCGCCGCGTTTCAGCAGCAGCTCGCGCATAAACTCACCGCTGATGCTTTCCACCTGCTCAAAAGTCCCCGCCGAAAAATTGCGGGTTGGCAGGGCGCCGAAATGCTGGGTCATTTGCGGCATGGCCTGTGTGCCATAATCGCGGTAGAGCGCCGTTTGTGGGTGAGCCGCCAACGCAGCGAGGTATTCTTTTTGGGCCTGCTTAAAATCTTCGGGATGGAGCAGGCGCGGCTTCTGCCCCCCGGCGTTGTCGAAGACGATGGCCTTCAGCCCCTTGGAGGCCATGACCGCGCCCAGGCCGCCGCGCGCCGCGATTCGGCTGGGAACTTTGTCCTTGTCGAGATTCTGGATACCAGCGGAGAGCATTTTCATCTCGCCGCCGGGGCCGATCAGCGAAATGGCGTTTTTCTCCCCGAAGCGTTCGACCAGCGCTTTGGCCGAATCGTAGACGCCCAGCCCGGTCAGCCCTTCAGCCGGATGCCATTCTGCGCCCTGCAGGCTGAGACGAAGCAGCCACAAAGCCTCACCCGCCGGGAAATCTTCCACAATCAGCGCCTTGATGCCGAGGGTCGCCATGTGCAGGCCAGTGCGTCCACCGGCGTTGGCTTCCTTCACCCCGCCGGTCAGCGGCGATTTTGCGCCGATGGAAATGCGGTCAGTGGAGGAGAGCATGTGGCCGACCAGCAGCCCAGGGGCGAAGATGAGTTTGTTGGCAGGGCCGAGCGGCTGGCAGCTGGGCGGCACTTCGTCCAGCAAGATCCGCGCCAGCAGGGCGCGCCCGCCCAGTTTTTCCCAGGCGGCGGGGGTGGGCTCGATGGAAAGGCTCTGTGTCCGAACATTGATGCGCCAGATATTCATGAGAAATCTCCAAAAGGTGGGGGAGGGGGAAACAGGGAAACTACTCTCCTGTATTCACGTACTCCAACACCCCCTTGACCGCCTGGCGGAAGACCTGGGTATGATAATCCACATCTGCCTGGGTGGTTTCGGGCGAGATGAGCGCCATGTTGTGAAAGGGAGTCATCAGGATGCCGCGGTTGAGCATGAACAGGTGCATGTAACGGTCGAGTTCGTGGTCAATCGCCGCCGCCGCTTCGCCGCCGTTTTTGGGCGGCATGGGGCGGAACCAGTATTCGGAGCGGTTGCCGAGGCGTTTGACGATCCAGGGCAGGTGAAACTCGGCGATGACGGATTCGACTCCGGCGGTAAATTTCTCTTGCAGGGCGATGGCCTTTTCGTAGAATTCGGGGGTGAGAACCTGAGTCAGCGTGGCTTTCATGGCAGCGATGGAGAGGGCATTTCCAGCCAGAGTGCCGCCGATGCCGCCCACGTCCGAGTCGTTGACATCCAGCCGGGCGGTGAAGGCCTGCAAAACTTCCTCGGTGAAACCATACACCGCCGCTGGAACGCCGCCCGCCAGCGGTTTGCCCACTGTCAGGAAATCGGGTTGCAGCCCGTAGGCGGCGGTGTAGCCGCCGGGGCCGGTGCAGATGGTGTGGGTTTCATCAATAATCAGCAGGGTGCCATACTTGCGGGTCAGGCGGCGTAATTCGGCGTGGAATTCCGGCTGCGGGTGGATGATGCCGATGTTGGTCATCACCGGCTCGGTCAGGACGGCGGCCACGTCTCCGGCGGCGAGAACTGTTTCCAGGGCGGGAATATCATTAAATTCAATAACTTTGGTGGTGTAGGTTGGGTCAATCTGTGGCCCAATGTTGTTGGGGCGCGAGATCGGCGTGCCTTCCTCGTCCAGCACAGCGAAGCTTTCATCCACCGTGCCGTGATAGCAGTAGTTAAAAATGAGAATTTTGGGGCGGCCCGTTATCATCCGCGCCATACGCAGGGCGTGACGGTTGGCGTCCGTGGCGGTCAGCGTAAACTGCCAAAACGGCAGGCCAAAGCGGCGCTGAAGTTCTTCGCCCACATCTATCACGTCTTCGTAGGGCAGCATCAGGGTAATGCCTTTGGCGGCCTGTGCGCGGATGGCGTTGAGCGTGGCTTCGGGGGCGTGGCCGGTCATGGCGCCGGTGTCGCCCAGGCAGAAATCAATGTAGTCGCGGCCATCTACATCAGTGAAGTGTGCCCCTTTGGCCTCCCGAACGAAGACAGGGAAAGAACCGGCCCAGCGAATCATCCACAGCATGGGCACGCCGCCCGGTAACGATTTTTTGGCGCGCTGGTAGAGTTCGTAGGAGCGGGGATG
>JAVHNW010000003.1:0-1426 GCA_036169755.1 bacterium
TCAAACTGCTGGTCGAGATTTTTTAATTGTTTTTCGATGATGGCGCGGCTGAAAGGGTCATCGCTGCCCAGCATTTTGGCGGCCTGAGCGCTCAACTCGCTTTCGTTGCCGCGCATCAGGCTGGCAATTTGATTCAGCACCTGACGGTCAATTAGCCGCGAGGGTAGATGACGCCGGAAACCGGCGTCATCTACCACGTAGCAGGGTTCTTCGCCCACATACGCGCTTTCGACTGGCTGGTCGGCAAGGTCAAAAACGAGACCGGTGAAGAGCGCCTTGCGAGTCATGTTATTCCTGCCGCCCCTCGATGATGGCCAGCAGCGTGGCGGCTGCAATACCCAGGCGGCGGTCAAATTTTCGGGCGGAGTCCATGCTAAAGTCAATATCCATTTGATAGCTGAAGGGATTGAACTGCTGTTTTAGGTCAACTACTTTTTCGGCGCCGAGGGTCAGGTCATAATTTTGCGGCAGCCATGACCCCAGCACCAGGCGGCGCAACATAGCCAGCCCCATGTTGTCTTCAAAAAGTTGGCCGATGACCTGGTCATTGACATCCAGCACTTCCCATTCGTCACGCAAAATGGATTTCAGACCCTTGCGGCGCAGAGTCCCCACCTTTTCACCGCTTACGCTGTCAGTCACGTCGTATGCCGCTGAAAAATCAATAATTTGACGCGCTTTAATCGCCAGCACTTCCTGCGTTTTGGCTTCATCGGCGTACAGGCGAATATCTTCGCGCAGTTTGAACATTTTTTGTTCGCTGAACAAGGTCAGCCCGCCCTGCGGATTGTAAAAACGCAGTTTGCCGGTTAGCGCGAACACCTGGCGTTTGAGCAGATAACGATCGAATTGAAAAGCGGCATGCATGGTTTATTCTCCTGAACGGGGGGTTAATAATGAACATTCACCAGCAAATTGGTTGGCGCCCAATTGAATACCCATTCCGAATCGGGGATGCTCATGTTGACGCAGCCATGACTCATGGGGGTTCCAAAATTGTTATGCCAATAGGTGCCGTGAATGGCGTAGCCTTGATAAAAATACTGCGTGTTGGGGACATCCGGCAGGTAATAGCCGGGGCCGCTCATATCCGTATATTTGTAACGCGCATAGACGCGATAGTCACCGGTGACGGTGGGATATTGCCAGGTGCCGGTAGACACGACAAACGAGGCCACCAGCGTATCCCCCTGCCAGGCATACAGCATTTGCTGCGTTAAATTTACCTCCACCCAGCGTTCGCCGCCGCTGACGACAGGCGGAATGGGGGTGGGCGGGTCGTAGACGATGGGCGTTTCACTCGGCCAGGGCGTATCGCTCGGCGGAATGAAAGGCGTTTCGCTGGCAGTGGGTGTTTCGCTGGGAGTGGGCGTTTGGCTGGGGGTGAAGGTTGGGCTGGGCTGACGCCCACACAGACCGCCACGCC
>JAVHNW010000004.1:0-7257 GCA_036169755.1 bacterium
GGTCACGCAAGCAGAGCGTCAGCGCCGCCGGAGAAAGCTGGGCCGAGATTTCGATTTTGCCGTGGGGGTCGCCTTCGTAGGCGTGTTCAATGATGTTGGAGGCGGCTTCATCCACCGCCAATTGAATATTGTAAATTTCCTTTTCATCCATGGCGGCCAAATGCGCGGCCTGCGCGGCAAATTCGCGGATGGCTTGGAGGGCTTCAAATTGGGCGGGAAAGGTTTGACTGGCCATAAAAAATAACCACGGCAGAGAGGGCGGAGCGCGGCGCAAAACAATTCAGTTTTGCGTCATGTCCGTTGTCGCCGCCGTGGTGACAGAGGAAAGGCTCAAAAATTAGAAGTAGCCGACCGCAGCGGTCACATCGGAAAAGATTTGAAAGAGGTTGGTGAAACCGGCCAGTTCCAACGCAGAGTAGATGTTGGTTGGAACATTTGCCAGGACAACTTCACCGCGGTTGTAGCGTTTGCAATTGCGTTGGGCCGCAATCAGGGCGCGGAACCCGGCGCTGGACATGTATTCGACACCCGACAAATCTACTACGATTTTGAAGCGGGATTCGCCGCCGATTTTTTCGAGGGCTTCCGCAAATTTGGGCGCGGTAGCGCTGTCCACCCGCCCGGTGATGGTAATCAGGTCGCACCGTTTGAATTGTTGGTTGCTTACTTCCATAGTTCCTCCGTGAGTGAGTAAAGGGGATGCAAAAAATTATATCATGCCGAACTGGCGGGGCCGCGCCATTAAAAGCCAAGACCAAAATATTCGCCGCCGAGACGGAAACCAGCCGTCTCAAGGCGCGGGTTGAAAACCGGGCGAATGCCAGAAGGGCGCAGTTCGCCGCGAATTTTGCCATCGGCGCCAACCGGCTGCTGGTGGAATTTGTAAATATCGGTCAGCGTGACGACATCGCCTTCCATGCCGACCACTTCGGTGACCTGGGTCACTTTGCGCGAGCCGTCCGCCAGGCGCGTCATCTGCACAATTAAGTGAATGGCCGAGGTGATTTGACGGCGCAGGGCCATTACGGGCAGGTCAATTCCCGACATGAGCGCAGTGGTTTCCAGCCTGGCGATGGCGTCTCGCGGCGAATTGGCGTGCAGGGTGGTCAGGGAACCGGAATGCCCGGTGTTGAGCGCCTGCAGCATATCGAGCGCTTCGCCGCCGCGCACTTCGCCAACGACCAGCCGGTCGGGGCGCATACGCAGGGCGTTGCGTACCAGGTCGCGGATGGTGACTTCGCCGGAGCCATCCACGCTGGGCAATTTGGTTTCCATGCGAATGACGTGGCGCTGAATCATTTGCAGTTCCACGGCGTCCTCGATGGTGATGATGCGTTCACGCTCCGGAATGAAGGTGGAAAGCACGTTGAGCATGGTGCTTTTGCCAGAACTGGTATTGCCAGAGATGAGGATATTGAGCCGCGCCACCACGCAGGCCTGCAAAAACTTGGCTACATACGGGTTCCAGGTTTCCAGCGCCACCAAATCTTCAACGGTCATTTTGGTTTGCGAGAATTTGCGGATGGTGATGGTGGGGCCGTCCACCACCACCGGGCGAATGACCACGTTAACACGCGAACCGTCTGGCAGGCGGGCGTCAACGGTGGGATTGTCGTAATCTACGCGGCGGCCCAGCGGCATGAGAATGCGGTCAATAATGCGCATGACGTGGTCGTCATCGTCAAAGTGCAGGTCGGTTTCGTACAGTTCGCCGCTGCGCTCCACGAAAACCAGCGCCGGGCCATTGACCATCACCTCGCTGATTTCCGGGTCGTCCAAAACCCATTCGAGCGGGCCATAGCCAATCAGGTCGGCGACCGCGCTTCGCAGGAGTTGTTCGCGCGCGTGGATGGGCATGCCTCCGCCGCCAGCCGCGTCCAGCGCCGCTTCGAGGCGAGTCAGCACGCCTTTGCGGCTTTGCTGCGCCAGCGGGAGTTTCTGCAAATCGGGCGTCACCTGCTGAATCAGCCGCGCTTTCAGCTGCTGAATTTTTGGCTCACGCAAAATACCGGGAAAAATGGTGAGGGTGTGGTCCATGAGTTGAGTATACAACAATTTGCCCGGCCCTATTAACGCCCGCATTAACGCTTCTTTAGCGCAGGCTTTGTATGATGGGGAAAGTTTCTACTCAGGAGCGTTTATGCCGAGCGAATTTGTCAGCACCCTCAACAGCAGTACCCTTACCCCTGGCGCGACTCAACTGGACGTGGAAAGCCTGCAGCTCAATTTTGGCGGGGTCGCCGCGCTTTCCAACATCAGCCTGAAGATTTATCAGAGCGAGATTCTCGCCATCATTGGGCCGAATGGCGCGGGGAAAACTAGCCTGCTCAACTGCATCAGCGGGCTGTACCACCCTCAGCGCGGGAAAATTACCTATTTCAACGGCGTGGCGCACGAGACGACTCGCCTTGCGCCGCATCAGATTGCCAAATTGGGGATTGCGCGTTCCTTCCAAAACATTGAATTGTTCAAGCACATGACGGTGTTGGATAATTTGCTTTCGGGCTGTCACATTCACATGAAAAGCAGCCTGGCCGCCAGCCTGGTGTATTGGGGCGCGGCGCAGCGTGAGCATTTGCAGTACCGGCGCTTCGTGGAAGATATTATTGACCTGCTGGAAATCGAGGCCATCCGCTACCAGACGGTGGGGTCGCTTTCGTATGGCCTGCAAAAACGGGTGGAATTGGGGCGCGCGTTGGCGATGAAGCCAGCCCTGCTGCTGCTGGATGAACCCATGGCGGGTATGAATTCGGAAGAAAAAGAGGACATGGCGCGCTTTATTCTCGACATCAACGAGGAACATGGCGTGACCACCGTCTTGATCGAGCATGATATGGGCGTGGTGATGGACATCAGCGACCGCATTGCTGTGCTGAATTTTGGACAAAAAATTGGCGAGGGCACGCCCGACGAGGTTGGCCGCCAGCCAGCCGTCATTCAGGCCTATTTGGGGGAGGAGCAGGGCAGCTTCCCATTTATCAAAACGGCTTCCAATTAGCGCCGGTGACTGTCGCCTGGATACAATCCCAACTGCCACAACCCGATTTTCAAACCGAGACTTAGACCCTGGAGCCATGATGGCCGAAACCCTTCCCCAACTTCTCTTTGAACATGCCAGCGCTGCACCCGATAAAATCGCCCTGCGCGAGCGCGATTACGGCATCTGGCAGGCGATGACCTGGAAACAATACGCGGAGCACGTCAAATATTTTGCGCTCGGCCTGATCAGCATGGGCTTAATTCCCGAGGAAACCATCGCCATCATCGGCGACAACCGCCCGGAATGGGTCATTTCGGAACTGGCGGCGCAGTCGGCGGGGGCGAAATCTGTCGGCATTTACCAGGATTCTGTCGTCAGCGAAATGATCTACATCTTCAACCATGCAGACGTTTCCTTTATTGTGGTCGAAGACCAGGAGCAGGTGGATAAAATCCTGGAAATGTGGGATGAGTTGAAAGGGGTGCGCAAGGTAATTTATTACGACCCCAAGGGAATGCGCAATTACACCGAAGATTTTTTAATGAACTTTCCCGATGTGGAGGAACTTGGCCGCGTCTATGAGCGGGAACACACTGGTTGGTTTGAAAAGCGCCTGGCGGAAGGCAAAGCCTCGGACCTGGCAATTCTCTCCACCACTTCGGGCACAACCGGCAACCCAAAACTCGCCATGCTGACGCATAAATCCATGTTGAGCATGGGGCGCAATTTAATGTCAATTGACCCGCTGCGCCCGCAGGATGAATTTGTGTCGTTTTTGCCACTGGCCTGGATTGGCGAACAAATGATGTGCATGTCGTGCGGGCTGCAAATTGGATTCACGGTCAACTTCCCGGAGGAGCCGGAAACCATTCAGCACGACATCCGCGAGATTGGGCCGCGCGTCATGTTCAGCCCGCCGCGCATTTGGGAAAATCTCGTCAGCCAGGTGCAGGTCAAAATTCAGGATAGTACGCGCTTCAAGCAGCGCATGTATAACTGGGCCATGCCCATCGGCTATCAGATGGCCGACCTGCACTTTCGCAAGGAGAAACCATCGGCGGCGATGAAGTTCAAGTATTTTCTGGCCGATTGGCTGGTTTTTCAGGAAATCAAGGATCATCTTGGGCTGCGTCATCTCATCCGCGCCTACACCGGCGGCGCGGCGCTGGGGCCGGACGTTTTCCGCTTTTTCCACGCGCTGGGCGTCACCCTCAAGCAAATTTATGGGCAAACGGAAATCAACGGTATTGCGGTTGTGCATCGTGACGATGATGTGAAATTTCAGACGGTCGGCACGCCCATCCCAGAAACGGACATCAAAATTGATGAAAACGGCGAAATTTTGATGCGCTCGCCCGCGATGATGGAAGGCTACTATCGCAACCCCGAAGCGACCGCCGAAACGCTGAAGGACGGCTGGCTGCACTCAGGAGATGCCGGTTACTTTGACGAGGACGGCCATTTGATTGTGATTGACCGCGCCAAAGACGTGATGACCCTGCACGATGGGACGAAGTTCAGCCCGCAGTTCATCGAGAATAAACTCAAATTCAGCCCCTACGTCAAGGAAGCCGTGGTCTTTGGCGGTGACTGGCCTTTTGTCAGCGCCATGATAAATATTGATTTTGCCAATGTCGGCAAATGGGCGGAAAGCAGCCAAATCAGTTACACCACCTACACCGACCTGGCGCAAAAGCCGCAGGTCTACGAACTGGTTCGCAAACACGTGGAACAAGCCAATGTAGATTTGCCGCCCGCGGCCCGCATTCAACGTTTTGTCCTGCTCCACAAAGAGTTGGACGCCGATGACGCCGAGCTGACTCGCACCCGCAAAGTACGCCGCAAACTGGTGGCTCAGCGTTACGCCGATATTATTTCCGCGCTTTACAGCCAAAACGATTTTGTGGATGTCGAAACCATCATCAGCTACCAGGATGGCCGCACCGCCCGCCTGGCAACCCGTCTGGCGATTCAAAACATCAAGTGACGCTTTCGCAGCACCCGCAAAAAGGAAAAACGCATGGACTTATTTATTCAACTGACACTTACCGGTTTGACCAGCGGCGCAATTTTGGCGCTGGCGGCGCTGGGCTTTGTGTTGATTTACAAATCCAGCGATGTCATCAACTTTGCCCAGGGCGAATTCCTGCTCATCGGCGCCTACGTCACCTACGCCATGGTCGGGCAGTTGGGCCTGCACTGGACCATCGGCATGGCGCTGACCGTCGCCGTCTCGGTTGGGCTGGGAGTTCTGGTGGAACGGCTGGTGCTGCGCCCCATGATTGGCGAACCCATCATCTCCGTCATCATGGTCACCATCGGGCTTTCCAGCCTGCTAAAAGCCATTGCCAGCATGATTTGGGGCAACACCCCGCAAGCCTTCCCGCCCTTCATCCCCAGCACACCCGTCAAAATTCTGGGCGCAACCATTGGGCAAGACCGGCTGTGGGCCATCGTGGTGGCCTTCGTCCTGCTGGGCGCATTCACCTTCTTCTTCCGCCGCTCGCGTGAAGGAATCGCCATGCGCGCCGTGGCCGATGACCAGCAGGCCTCGCTCAGCATGGGCATCAGCGTCAAAAAGATTTTCGCCTGGGCCTGGTCCATCGCCGCCGCCACCGCCGCCATCGGCGGCGCGCTGGTCGCCAACATTGTCGGCGTCGGGCCAGAACTTTCACACTTCGGCCTGCGCGTCTTCCCAGTAGTCATACTCGGCGGGCTGGATTCCATCCCCGGCGCCATCATCGGCGGGCTGATTATCGGCCTGCTGGAACAATACACCGGCGGCTACCTCGGCAACGGCCTCAACCAGGTTCTGCCCTTCGTAGCGCTGATTGTGATTTTGATGATTCGTCCCACCGGCCTCTTCGGCCAGGAACGCATCGAGAGGGTCTAAGCGCCCGGCCCCAGGCATCGGCAACTCACACAGGAACCCCCCATGATTTCAGGCATCTTCCACACCACCTACGAACAAGACATGGCCTTGCGTACCAGTCACGCCCAAAAAATTCGGCTGGCGATTTTAATCCTGCTGCTGCTGGCCTTCCCCTTCTTCGCCAACCGCTACGCGCTCACCCTGGCGAATCAAATCGGAATCGCCGTCATCGGCGCCATCGGGCTGAATATTTTGGTGGGCTACACCGGCCAAATCAGCCTGGGACAGGGCGGATTCATGGCGATTGGCGCCTACACCGCCGGGATTTTATCTGCCCGCATGGGAATCCCCTGGTGGGCCTCCACGCTGATAGCCTGCTTCGCCACCGCGGGCATTGGCGCACTCTTCGGCATCCCCTCGCTGCGGCTGAAAGGGCTGTACCTGGCCATCGCCACCCTGGCAGCCCAGGAAATCATCCTGTGGGTGGTGACACACTGGAAAGTTGTCACCGGCGGCGTGGATGCGCTGGTGGTGCCCAACCCCGAATTATTCGGCCTGCGCATGAATAATGATTTCAATTTTTACTGGCTGGTGTGGGCGCTGGTGATTATCGTCACCCTGGCAACCGTCAACCTGTTTCGCAGCCACTATGGCCGCGCCTTCACCGCCATCCGCGACCAGGATATTGCCGCCTCCGTCATGGGCGTGGATTTGTTCAAATACAAATTGCTGGCCTTTGCCATTTCCTCCTTTTTGGTGGGGCTGGCCGGGGCGCTGACGGCGCATTACCGCAGCATCGTCACCTGGGAGCGCTTCACTATTGACGTGTCGGTGCTTTACCTGGCCATGATTATCATCGGCGGGCTGGGCCGGGTGACCGGTTCATACCTCGGCGCAATTTTCATGACTCTCCTGCCAGTCGTCCTTTCCAACCTGGGGCGCGCGCTTAAGGGTGTTTTTCCCGTTTTCGAGGCGCTCGTTCCATTCATCCAACAAGCCGCTTTTGGCCTGGTCATCATCCTTTTCCTGGTGTTCGAGCCAGAAGGTTTGAACAAAATCTGGAAAAACATCAAAGATTATTTCCGCTTGTGGCCTTTCAGTTACTAAAAAATACTCCGCCACAGAAAAAGGAGGCGCCTCTCGTTTTTTATCCTTCCTGCCAGCTGCGTTTTTACTCTGTTTGTCCATTTGACCAAAGGAGAAACCCTATGTCTCGTCTTCGCGCTTTACTTGCAGTTCTCGTGGCCGCTTCCATGATTTTGACCGCCTGCGGCCAAAGCGGCGCCTCCGCCGCGCCCATCAAAATCGGCGCCATTTTTGACCTGACCGGCCCCACCGCCGATGTCAGCATGCCCTATTCGGAAGGCATGAAGGATTACGTCACCTGGAAAAATGCCAACGGCGG
>JAVHNW010000005.1:0-1229 GCA_036169755.1 bacterium
TTGATTTTTGCCAGCAGCCGTCCCCACGAGCCAACCACCGGTTTTAGCACGACCGGGTAGCCAAATTCTTCAATGGCTGCCAGCGCTGCTTCGGGTGAGAAGGCGACTTTGTTGCGCGGCTGCGGCACGCCCGCCTGGGCCAGCATGGCGCTGGTGCTCAGTTTGTCGCCGCAAATTTCGGCTACCGCCGCCGTGTTGACGGTGATGACGCCGAAAGCGTTCAAAATTCGCAGCGCGTACAGGCCGCTGGTGTAACTGATGGAGCGTTCCAACACTGCGTCAAAACTGCGCCAGCCTTCTGGCTCTGTCAGGTCAAAGCGAATTTCGCGGTCATCCAGGCGTTCATAGTCAAGGCCGCGTTTTTCCAGGGCGGCGAAAATCCACTTTTCTTCCACGCGCACCCGCGAGTAAAGCACGCCAATTTTGAGTCTTTTTTGCATGGTTTTCCCCTATTCGCCCCAGTCTTCCTGCTCCATTGGCGCCAGGTCAATTTTGGCCGGGGCCAGCGAAAGAATTTCCAAATCTACGCCGCAGTCGGGGCAGACGATGATTTCACCAACTTCGGCGTTGGCGGCCAGGGTAATTTCGGCTTCGCATTCGGGGCAGTGTACGGTATTCATTTTTTTCTCCTGTGGTTGGATGATGAATTTTTTGTTATGAATTTTCCGAGGGCTGGAGCCGCCGGATTTTTAGAACACGTTTGGCTTTTTCGATTTGTTTTTTGACCGCATTGGGGGCCGTGCCCCCGGTGGCGCTGCGCCGCTGGAGCGACAAATCTGGGTCGAAGACGGGGTACACGTCTGCGTCAAACGCCCCGCAGGCTTGCAGCGTGTCGAGCGGGAGTTGGTCCAGGCGGAGGCCTTTTTCCGCCGCCAGGCGCACGGCTTTGCCCACCGCGGCGTGCGCCTCGCGGAAAGGGATTCCCTTGCGGACGAGATATTCTGCCAGGTCGGTCGCCAGCATGGACGGGTCAATGGCCGCCCGCATCCGGTCGGGACGCACTGTCATGGTCGCCAGCGCGCCCGCCAGCACCGGCAGAATCGCCGTCAGCGTGTCGAAGGCCTGGAAAACGGGGAGTTTATCTTCCTGCAAATCTTTGTCGTAGGCGGAGGGCAGGCCTTTCAGCGTTGCCAAAAGCCCGGTCAGCAGACCAATCAGCGTTCCGGCTTTGCCGCGCGCCAGCTCGAACAGGTCGGGATTTTTCTTTTGCGGCATCAGGCTGGAGCCGG
>JAVHNW010000005.1:1239-3906 GCA_036169755.1 bacterium
GAGCCGGTGGAAAAAGAGTCGGAAAGTTCAAAAAAGCCAAATTCGGCGGTGGTGAAGAGCGCCACGGCTTCGCTCAGTTTGCTCAGGTGAACGCCAGTCAGCGCGGCGCAAAAGAGAAACTCGGCGGCGAAATCGCGGTCTGAGACGGCGTCCAGGCTGTTGGGGGCCGGGGCGTCAAAGCCGAGCGCCATCGTCAGCGCCTCGCGGTTGATGGCGAAGCCCGTCCCGGCCAGTGCGCCGCAGCCGAGCGGGAGGATGGCGGCGCGGTCGCGCAGATCGCCCAGGCGTTCCTGGTCGCGCTGCAGCGCCCAGAAATGGCTCATCAGCCAGTGCGCCAGAGTGATGGGCTGGGCGCGCTGCAAGTGGGTGTAGCCCGGCATGAGCGTGGTGAGGTGGTTTTCGGCCAGCGCTGTCAGCGTGGCTTGCAGCCCGTGGATGGCTTGCGCCAGGAGAGGCAGGGATTCCAGCATCCACAGGCGAAAATCGGTGGCGACCTGGTCGTTGCGGCTGCGCCCGCTGTGCAATTTTCCGGCGCTTGCGCCAATTAATTCGCCCAGCCGCCGCTCGACAGCCGTGTGAATATCCTCGTCCGATTCGGCGAAAGTGAAGACGCCGCTGGAAAATTCTGCCGCAATGCTGTTCAGCCCGTTGGTGATGGCGGCGTGCTCGGCGGCGGAGAGAATTTCGGCCTTGAAAATGGCGTCTGCCCAGGCGAGGGAGCCGCGCAGGTCCTGGGCCGCCAGGCGCTGGTCAAAGGGCAGGGAGGTATTCAGCCGCCAGGCGGCCTCGTCCAATTTGCCGGTAAATCGTCCGCTCCAAAGGGTCATGGTTGCCTCGTTTCTAATCGCGCTTGAATTTGGAATAATCGGGCTGGGGCAAATTCATTCCGGCCACTGGCAAACCGTTCAGCGCCCGCACTTTGAGCGACAGCCCGAACAGGTGAATGAAGCCCTCGGCATCGCTCTGGTCATAGACGTTTTCCTGGCCGAAGGTGGCGAAATCTTCGCGGTAGAGGCTGAAGGGGCTTTTTCGTCCGGCGCTGATGAGGTTGCCTTTGTAGAGTTTCAGCCGCACAGTGCCGGTCACCGGGCCTTGTGTGGCGTTGACGAAGGCGTCCAGCGCCTCGCGCAGCGGGGTGAACCACAGGCCGTTGTAGACCAGTTCGGTGTATTTGATGGCGATGATTTGTTTGTACTGCAGGGTTTCGCGGTCGAGCACCAGCGATTCGAGTTCGCGGTGGGCGTAGAGCAAAATTGTCCCGCCGGGCGTTTCGTAGACGCCGTGCGATTTCATCCCCACCAGGCGATTTTCCACCAGGTCGGCGCGGCCAATGCCGTGCGCCCCGCCGATGGCGTTCAGCCGCGCGATGAGTTTGGCCGGGCTGAGTTTTTCGCCGTTGACCGCCAGGGGATTGCCGCTTTCAAATTCAATTTCGACATGGGCGGCTTCATCTGGCGCATTTTCTGGCGCGGCAGAAATTTGGTACATGGCTTCTTCCGGCTCATTCCAGGGATTTTCGAGCAGGCCGCCCTCGTGCGAGAGATGCCACAGGTTGGAATCGCGGCTGTAAATGGATTTGACGGTGGCTGTCACCGGCACATTATGTTGGGCGGCGTAGGCGATGGCGTCTTCGCGCGAGCGAATTTCCCATTCACGCCAGGGGGCGATGATTTGCAGGCGAGGGTCGAGCGCCATCACGGTCAATTCAAAGCGTACCTGGTCATTGCCTTTGCCGGTGGCGCCGTGGGCAATGGCGTCTGCGCCGGTTGCGTGCGCCACGTCCACCAGGTGTTTGGCAATCAACGGGCGCGCGGCGGAGGTGCCGAGCAGGTATTTATGTTCGTAAACGGCCCCGGCTTTCATCATCGGCAGCAGGTATTCGGCGGCCAATTCCTCGCGCATGTCGTGGACGATGAATTGACTGGCGCCGCTGGCGAGCGCCTTGCTCTCCAGTTTGGACAAATCTTCATCCCCCTGGCCGACATCGGCGCAGAAGCAGATGACTTCGCAGCCGTAGTTTTCCTTCAGCCAGGGGACGATGACCGAGGTGTCCAGCCCGCCAGAGTAGGCCAGAACAACTTTTTTGACGGACGGTTTTGGTTTGGACATGTTTTTCTCCTTGAAAAAGAGCCGCAATTTTGAAGTTGCGTCTGAATAAAAAATCGCCCTCCGGGAAGGAGGGCGATTTGGGTTGACGTGAGTCTGTCTGCGTTTTAGCGCGTCATCCGAAGCAAAAAATCCCGGCCTTCTCTGGAGAAGTGGGCTGCGGACGACGGCTGCGCGGGAACGACTTGGTGGTAAACATGATGGGCGCTATTCTACCAGTGGTGAAAAATGTGTCAATGCGGCGCATGTAAAAATTGTGTAAAGGTTGGCGTTATTGGCCGCCCGCCGTCACGAAACGCGGATAACTTCCCAGAACCCGCAGCATGACGGCGTATTCACCGAGGTGGTCGAGCGCGCGCCGGGCGGTTGGCGCTTCGGCTGCGCCGAGAAAATCCACATAAAAAAGATATTCCCAGGGTTTGCCCGCCAGCGGGCGCGATTCGATTTTCGTCAGGTCAATTTCGCGCAGGGCGAAAACGCTCAGGGCTTTGAAGAGGGCGCCGGGGGTGTTTTTCAGCGTGAAGACGATGGATGTTTTGGCGAAGTCGTTTTCAGCGGGGC
>JAVHNW010000005.1:3916-7241 GCA_036169755.1 bacterium
GCGCGGGCGGCGGGAAATTTCCAGAAAGCGGGTGAAGTTTTCCGGGTTGTCCTCGATGCCTTCCTGTAAAATTTCCATGCCGTACAATTCTGCGGCGCGGCGCGAGGCAATCGCCGCCGTGTTGCGCGCGCCGGATTCTTTGAGCAGTTTTACGCTTCCGGCGGTGTCATAGGCCGCTTCGGGTTGAATTTTGCGCGCGCGCAGGTAGCCCGCGCACTGTCCCAGCGCCTGTGGGTGGCTGATGGCTTTTTGAATATCGGCCAGGCGCGCGCCCGGGGCGGCGATGAGACAGTGCCGCACGCGCAAAATATATTCGCCCACAATCTGCAGTTGGTGGCGCAGGAGCAGGTCATAATTTTGATGAATGCTGCCCGCCAGCGAATTTTCGATGGGAATAAGCGCAGATTGCGCTTCGCCGCCCGTCACCGCCGAAAAAACATCGTCAAAGCTCTGGCAGGGTTGGGTTTCCACGGGGCCAAAATAGTCGAAAATCGCCTGTTGGCTGTACGCGCCAGGTTCGCCCTGAAAAGCGATGCGTATTTCAGGCATCGTTCATCTGCCTCTGCTGCGCTGTTTGGGCATAAACGCGCTCATAGTTTTGCAGCACATTTTCCAGGCTGTGTTTTTGGGCGCGCGCCAGGCTGGCTTGCCCCATTTGGGGCCATTCTGCGCGCTGGTTGAGCAGGGTTTCCATTTGACGGGCGGCGTCTGCCGGGTCGCCAGAGCGGAAGAGTAGCCCGTTGTGGCCCGGCTCTACCAGCTCGGGCAGGGCAACCGCGTCAGCCAGTAGCAGGGGCCGGGCGCAAGCCATCGCCTCCAGCGAGGCGATGCTTAATAATTCGGCCTCGCCCGGCATGACGAAAATATCGGCGCTGTTGAGCAGGCCGGGTAAATCAGCATTGGCGACAAAACCGGGGAAGCGCAGCTGCCCGGCGATTGCCAATCGGCGCGCCAGGGCCTGCATTTCTTCGAGGGTTGCGCCTTTTCCGGCAATCATCAATTGAATATCTTTGCGTTTTAGCAGCGCAAAAGCGTTTAGCAAAACATCCAGCCGTTTTTCCTGGTCTACCCGCCCGACAAAGAGAAACAAAGGCAGGTTGGGATGCAGCCCAAAACGCTGACGGATGGCGGCGCGGTCAAGTGTCGGGTCGGGAAAGAAGCGGGTGGTATCTATGCCGCAGGAGATGGACGCCACTGGCGGGCGCAGCCCTGCTGCTTTGAGCAGGCTGGCCGCTGCCGCCGACTGCGCCACGACGATATCCAGCCGGTTGTACACGTCCAGCGCCCAGCGCCAGCCGAACCAGCGATAGAGTGGGCGCAGCGCGCGGTTGAATGGCGCATACGCCAGCAGATTTTCGGGCATGAAGTGATTGGTGCCCATTATTGGGATGTTTCTGCGCCGCGCTTCCAGGGCAAAGGCCCGGCTGAGCGGGTAGTGGTCGTGGATGTGGATGACTTCCGGCTGAAATTCTGCCAAAATAGTGCGGACTACGTCCATTTGTGGCAGGCTGAAGCGTCCTTCCTCGTGTAGTTGGCGCAGGCTGATGGATGTCAGCGCTTGCAGGAGGACGCCGTTGCGTCTCGTCTGAAAGGGCGTTCCCTGCTCGGATGGGTAGGCCACGCAGATTTCGTGACCGCGCCGCGCCAGCCCCTCGGCCAGGTTGACGGTAAAAACCGCCTGTCCATTGAGGGCAGGAAAATAGGTTGTGCCGACGATGAGAATTCTCATTGCTTTTTCTGTGGCTTGCGTCTACTCGATTATTTCGGCTTGTTCTTCGGCTTTGCCCAGGGTGCGGCGCACTAGCCAAAACAAAAAGATGACAAACAGCGCCGATGCCAGCAAAATTATATATTCCAAGCCGCGTTCAACGCGCTTGAGGGCTTCGGTGGTGTAAAAGCCAATCAGCACCAGCGCGCCGGTCCAAATCATTTCTGCGCCAAAAACAGCGGGAAACCATTTTTTGAGTGGGGCTTTTACCAGCCCGGCGGCTATCAGGGCGGGGATGACCAGGCTGACGGAAAGTTTCGCCATAAATAAGATTTTGGCGGTGTGGGCGTGGATGGCATTTTCCATGCGCTCCAGCCGCGCCGGGCTGATGCCCATACGCTGCCCAATTTTGAAGAGCCATTCGGCCTTCCCCAGGTAGCCGAGACCGTACCAGAGCGTGTCGGCGCTCAGGTTGCCGGCGGCGGCTACCGCAAAAACCAATGACGGGCGCATCATCCCGGCAGAGGCGGCGGCGGCTCCGAGCAGGGTGGCGATTGGCCCTTCGACTGCAACCAACAGGGCGAGCGCCAGGTATGACCAGGCGCCCCATTCGGGCAGTTGACCGGTTTTCAGCAAATTGAATAGATTGTTAATCCAAAGCGGCGGGTTCATAGATGCAGAATTATACAGTTGTTTTTCGGTGGCCTGTTCATCCGCCCTGGTTTTTCGCCCAACTCAAAATTGATTTGACCCCGGCTTGTACTTCCTCGTCTGAAGCGGCAATTGTCATGCGGACGAAGCCCTCGCCTTGTGCGCCAAAAGCCGAGCCGGGGACGAGGCCAACGCCGGTTTCTGTCAGCAGGCGCTCGCAAATTTCGAGCGAGGGTTTTTTCAGGGCGCGAAAATCCAAAAAGAAGTAAAACGCGCCTTGCGGCGCTGTGACCAGCGCGCCGCCTTGTGTTTTCGCCAAATTCAGCACCCATGCGCGGCGGCGCGCGTAACTTTCGCGCATGGCGGCGGCGGCTTGCTGCATGGCTGGGTCACTCAGCGCAAAGGCGGCGGCTTTTTGGACGAAGGGCGCCACGCAGGTGATGGAGTTTTGCCCGGCCTTGAGCGCATTTTCAATTACGGCGGCGGGCGCGGCCAAAAAGCCGACCCGCCAGCCGGTCATGGCGTAGGTTTTGGAGAGGCTGTTGACCAGCAGTGTGCGTTCTTTTGCGCCGGGAAAAGCCCCGGCGCTGACAGGTTTTTGCTCGTAGTACAGGTTTTCGTAGACTTCATCGCTGATGACCCATAAATTGTGGGCGGCGGCGAAATCCTGCAATTTTTGCAAATAGTCACGCGAGGGGTAGGCGCCGGTTGGGTTGGATGGATAATTCAACACCAGCGCCTTTGTTTTTGCGCTCAGCGCGCGCTCCCAGGTTTCCAAAGGCGGAAGAAAGCCGTTTTCTGCCGGGGCAGCCACGCGCCGGACCAGGCCGCGCAGCATGACCACCAGGTTGGCGTGGGTTGCCCAGCTGGGGTCGGGAATTAAAACTTCATCACCGGGGTTGAGGATGGATTGCAGCGCCAGGTAATAGGCGTGGATTCCGCCGTGTGTCACCAGGATTTCGCTGG
>JAVHNW010000006.1:0-1414 GCA_036169755.1 bacterium
TGCCAGCGAAGGCGCATCATTGACGCCATCCCCCACCATGGCAACCGGGCCATAGCGGCGCTGTAACTGCTTCAACACGGTCACTTTGTCCTGCGGTAGCAGCCCGGCGTGAAACTCGTCCACACCCGCTTTGGCGGCGATTTTAGCGGCCACCCGCGGATTATCGCCAGTGAGCATGACCACCCGCTCAATTCCAGCGGCTTTCAGGCCGCGAATCATTTCGATGGCGTCGGGGCGCAGCGTGTCAGAAACCGCCAGCAGGCCGAGGAAAGCGGCGGGGGCAGCCTGGTAAACGTACATGACCGTCTGGCCTGCGTCTTCCCAGGCGCGGGCTTTCTCCAACAGGGCGGCGGGGATTTCCACATCGCGCTCAACAAACATGCGCTCATTGCCAATCCACAGCAGATTATCTTCGACACGGGCTTCGATGCCCTGCCCGACGGTGGCGCGGAAATCCGTTGCGGCGGGCAGGCCAGGCTGGAGGCGAGTCGCCGCGGCGACAATGCTGCGGGCGAGGGGATGCTCGGAGCGCGATTCGACCGCCCCGGCCAGGCGCAGCAGCTCATTTTTATCGCCGCTGAGCGCGTACACTTCGTTGAGCGTAGGCTGGCCGCTGGTCAGCGTGCCGGTTTTATCGAAAGCCAGCACCTTCAGCGTGGAGGTTTTTTCGAGATGCACGCCGCCCTTGAAAAGCACGCCGTTTCTGGCGGCGTTGGCAATGGCGCTGAGAATGCTGGCCGGAGTGGAAATGACCAGCGCGCAGGGCGAAGCCACCACCAGCCAGGTCATGGCGCGGTAAAACGTGGGGGAAAATTCCTGGCCGAGCGCCAGCCAGGGGATGAAAGTCAGCAGAACCGCCGCGCCCAGCACAAAATAGGCATAGTAGCTTTCAAAAGTGTCCAACATGCGCTGTGTGTTGGCTTTGGTGGATTGGGCTTCTTCGACCATTTGCACAATGCGCGCCAGCGTGGTGTCTTTTGCCAGGCGGGTGACGCGAATTTCGAGCGAGCCGGAACCGTTGAGGGTGGAGGCAAAAACATTTTCGCCGGGCGCTTTGTGAACGGGCATACTCTCGCCGGTGATGGTGGCCTGGTCAACTTCCGATTCGCCGCTGAGAATTTCGCCATCAATTGGCAAGCGCTCGCCGGGGCGCACCAAAACCACATCGCCGAGGGTGAGCCGCTCGACCGGCAGCGTCACCAGGCGTGAGCCGCGCCGCACAGTGGCGACAGCCGGACGCAAGTCGAGCAGTTTTTCGATGGCTTTGCGGCTGCGATCCATGGCGAAACTTTGCAGGGTGTTGGAAAGCGAAAACAGAAAAAGCAGCAGCGCACCTTCGGCGGGCGCGCCAATCACTGCCGCGCCCAGCGCCGCCAAAAGCATCAGCAAATCCACATTCAGCGTTTTTTCTTTG
>JAVHNW010000007.1:0-1410 GCA_036169755.1 bacterium
CCATTACTTTTTGGACAGCCCCTTTTTGTTTGGGGTTTTAGCGGCAAATGAGAACCGGCATCGCGGCCTGGCGCAGCATCACATTCACCAGGCTTTCGCTCAGCAATTCCTTCCAGGCCGAAGCGCCGTAGCCACCCATCAAAAGCAAATCACAGCCATGCGCCTGCGCCACTGGCGGCAGGTCGCGCTCGGCAGATTTTCCAACCACAAATTCGGCCTGAAGTTCATGCAATTCCAGGTAGTTGCGAACATACTCCTGCAGCGGGCCGGGAGCCTCCGAGGCGGTGAAAACAATCAGCCGGGTGCGCCACTGTTCGGCCAGGTAGGTGGCGATGAACAGCGCCTCCTTCGATTTTGGGCTGCCATCGTAAGCCAGCAGCGCGGTTTGCATATCACTGCTCGCGCCGGGCAGCGCCAAAATGGGACGCGGCACACGTGAAATAATGGCGCGCATGGGCGAAGTCAAGCCGCTCACCCCGCCGGAAGGCGGATAAATCACCTTGAGCGCCACCAAATCCACCACCAGCGCGCGCTCGACAATTTTGCGAGCCGGGTCGCCGACCTCAATCGCCAGCGTTCCCGCCACCCCGGCGGCCTGGCAGATTTCGGCAAATCGCGCCTGAGTCGCCAGCGCTTCGGGCTGGGCGGCCTTTTCGGCTGAATCGACAACGTGCAGGCCGTGAACTTTGGCCGATTCGCGCCGGGCCAGGGTCAGCGCCTGGTCGAGCGCCTGCCAGCCGTCTGGCTCACCGCTGACCGGAACGAGGATGTCCTCGAACAGGTGGTCGGTGTACCGGTCGAGCAGGCGCGCCTGACGCCAGGTTCCCGGCGCGGCGTCCACCGCCTTTTCGGGCGAGAGAGTCGCCGCGGCGGATTCGGGGCGAATTTCCCAGCCGAGTTCTTTTTCCAGCGCGGCGCGATGTTCTGAAACCCACAAATACAGGTCGGTGGCGGTACGCCCAGGGAACCAGCGTAAAAATCCGCCTTCGCGCAGCGGTTCGACAATCGTCAGGTAAACGCTGTCGTACCAGTGGGCAACCGCTTCAGGAAAATCCACGTCACGCTGAAAGTCCAGCCCCATAAAATAGCGGTGTACCTGAATGTGTTCACGCAGCCGGTCGTATTGGCCGGGCGCGGTGACGCTCAAATCCAGGCCGGGGCGCAGCTGCTGCAGGGCGGTTTCTGCCAGAAATTCGGCGTACTCGGCCTGGATAATCAAGTCATCGGGCTGCATGTCGGCGGTCAGCGCTACGCTGGTTTGGACTTCGATGACGTGGGCTTCGATGGTTTCCCAGCCCTCCTGGCGGGCAATTGAAACGCGGTGATTCCCGTCCAGCACAAAATAGACTTCGCCAACTTTGTAAACGTCAATCGGCGGCCAGCCGGGGTTGGCCGGGTCGGTCAGCGAGG
>JAVHNW010000008.1:0-7188 GCA_036169755.1 bacterium
CATTCGCATCGTTGAGGCTGTCAACCACAAAAAGCGTGTACGCCCAATCTGAATTAAAAAGGGTGCGCTGCTGATTGTTAAAAGCGAAGGCCCGCTCGCGGGCATCCGCGCCGCTGACGCCGGGAATCGTGCCGAGGGCATCGTATATCCAGCTGACATCGCTGCCTGGCAAACTAATCGGCTCCTGGCTGACGGTAATAGTGCGGACATCCGTCACAAAATTTACGCCAGCATCCATACCGCCCGCGCCGCCCAGATCAGTCAACCCGGCGGTAATTTTGGCAAAAACTTCATCTTTGCGCGGCTGCGACCAGTTTTCGCCGCCGCCAGCGCTCTCAATAAAAATAATATTGGTCACAACTGTCCCCACCAAAAAAGCACTGGTGTCGTAAAAACCGGGCAAATAGGAAACGCCAGCCTGCGCAAAAGCCGCTGATTGCTGCGCGGCGGGCGGATAGGCCAGCGCCGGCTGAACGCCAGAAAACATTAACGCGCAGACCAAAATCATGTTTATGGCAAGAGATTTTGTTTTCATGGGACACCTTTCGATAAAAAACTACCAGTTTATTCCATTTTTCGCAGGCGGTAAAGAATTTCTTCCAAAATTTTTCGATTGAACCCCATCAAATCGGCCAGCAGGCCAATTAAAATGGTTTGAAAACCAACAATCAACAACACGGCGGAAAGAATAAGCGATTGGACATGCCCGGCGCTCTGGTCAAGAATAAAAAAATAAAGGAAGCGAATGCCCGGCAAAAATCCCAGGGCAATCATCGCCAGCCCCAGCATCAAAAATACGCGCAAAGGCTGGTACATGGCGTAGGAACGCAAAATTGTCAGGGTGGATTGAACCAGATAGTGCGGAATGCTGCGCATCAGACGGGAGGCGCGGGTTTGGGGGCGCGCCACAATCGGAACGTAGACCACGCCCAGGCGGCGGGAGCCGGCCTGAATCAAGGTTTCCAGCGTGTACGAGTAATCGCTGAGAACGGTGATGCGTAAAGCGGCCTCGCGGCTGAAGGCGCGGAATCCGCTGGTGGCGTCTGGCACCTCCAGCCCGGAGGCGCTGTGAACCACCCAACTTCCCAGACGCTGTAGAAATCGTTTGGTCGGCGAAAAATGTGCCAGTGTAGCCACGCCCCGGTCGCCGATGACCATATCAGCGCGTTTTTCCAAAATTGGCGCAATCAGTTGCGGGATGTAACTGGCGTCATACTGGTTATCCGCATCCGTATTGACGATGATGTCGGCGCCCGCTTGCAGGGCCAGCTCCAACCCGGCAAAAAAAGCGCGTCCCAATCCCTGGTGCTGAGGCAGGCGGCCAACATGCTGTACTCCGGCGGCGCGCGCGACTTCTGCGGTGGCGTCCGCGCTGCCATCGTCCATGACGAGCCATTCCACTTCGTCCACGCCAGGCAAACTTCGAGGTAAATCACGCAAGGTGAGCGGCAGGGTTTGCGCCTCGTTGTAGCAAGGAATTTGAATAATCAGCTTCATGAGAGGGATTATATCGCTCTGCCATGCATCCGGCAACTTTTGCGGGCTGCGCTGCGCGGGACAAAAGTCATGGGTTTAAGCCAAAACGCCGGTCATGCGACCGGCGTTTTGGCTTGATGGAGGGTTACAGCCCGTAAATTTGGCTGTATTTGGTTTTCAGATAGCGAACATAGGGCGCAGGGTCAATCTTCGAGCCGGTGACTTTTTGCACCAGTTCCTGCGGCTGGTATTTGCGCCCGTGCTGATGAATCTTCAGCCGCAGCCAGGAAAGCAGGGCCGAGAAGTCACCCTGGCGCATTTGCTCATCCAGGTCGGGGTTGAGCGAGCGGAATTTCTCCCAAAGTTGGACAGAGATGAGATTGCCGAGGGCGTAGGTGGAGAAGTAGCCAATCAGGCCGCCCGACCAGTGAATATCCTGTAAAACGCCCTTGGCGTCATTGGGCGGGGTCAGGCCAAGATATTCCTGCATTTTGGCGTTCCAGGCTTCGGGCAGGTCTTTGACTTGCAGCGAACCTTCAATCATGGCAATTTCCAGTTCCAGGCGCAGCATGATGTGCAGGTTGTAGGTGGCTTCGTCCGATTCGACACGAATCAGCGAGCGCTCGACCTTGTTGATGCCTTTGTAATACTGCTCCAGGCTGACATTGCCCAACTGCGTCGGGAAAGCGGCCTGCAGTTTGGGGTAGAAATGTTCCCAGAAAGGCAGGGAGCGCCCAACGAGATTTTCCCACATACGGCTTTGTGATTCGTGCACTGCCAGCGAGGCGCCGCCTGCCAGCGGGGTGCGCGCCCACATGTGGCCGACGCCTTGCTCATACATCCCGTGACCGGCCTCGTGCATGGTGCTGAACAGCGCCGAGGCGCCGGAATCTTTCTCGAAGCGGGTGGTGATGCGCACATCGTCAATGCCGAAATTGGTGGTGAAGGGGTGCGCCGATTTGTCCTGGCGGCCACGATTCCAGTCGTAGCCAAAGGCCGTCACCACGTCCACGCCAAAATCCCACTGTTTTTGTTCATCGTAGGGCAGACGCATGAAGGCATCATCCACCTGCGGGCGGGCGGCAATCGCCTGAATCAGTTCAACCTGCTGCGGGCGCAAGGTGTTGAAAATTTCCTTGACATCCGCCGTTTTCATGCCGGGTTCAAAATCGTCCAGCAGGGTGTCGTAGGGGTGCGCGGCGGGCGGGAAGAAGGAGACGTAGCGTTTTTTGAGTTCCAGCATACGCTCGAGGTGCGGGCGGAAGATGGAAAAATCCGACCTGGCGCGGGCTTCGGCCCAGGCCTGGTGCGCCATGGTGGAGACCTGCGAATATTCAGCAACATAATCGGTGGGGACAAGCGTCTCTTTGGCGTAGTCTTTGGCGGTGACCGTTATCAGCCGGTATTCTTCACTGTCGTGGTCGAGGCCTTCAGCCCAGGGGCTGAGTTCTTCGAGCAGTTTGCCAATTTCGGGCGAGATGCCTTTTTCATGCGCCAGAGAGCTGAGCGTGGCGAGCTGCTGCCCGCGCGTTTCGGCAGCGCCGTGCGGCATGTAGGTTTGCTGGTCCCAGTCGAGCAGGGCGATAATCTGGCCGAGGTCGGCGACTTCGCCCAAAAGCGTTTTGAGTTGCTGCAGTTTGGCTTGCATTTGGAGTCCCTTCATTTCGGATAGGAATGCTTCAATTTTACCGCAAGAATTTTATTCGTAGCGCAGGGCTTCCACCGGCTGCAGGCTGGCCGCGCGATTGGCGGGGTAAATGCCGAAGAACAGGCCAATCGCCGTGGAGGTGAGAGTCGCCAACAGGATGCCATCCCAGCCGACAGCGGGGGTGAAGGCGTTGCCCGTGGCGGTGGCGATTTGCCCGACGATGAAGGCAATCAGCCAGCCGAGGATGATTCCGACCAGGCCGCCAATCAGGCTGAGCAGGGAAGATTCCGTCAGAAACTGAATCAGAATGTCGCGTTTGCGCGCGCCGAGGGCTTTGCGCAGGCCGATTTCGCGGGTGCGCTCGGCCACCGAAACCAGCATGATATTCATGATGCCGATGCCGCCCACCAGCAGCGAAATGGCGGCAATGCCGCCCAAAAAGATGGTGAAAACGCCGAGGATGGTTTGCACAGTTTGCAGAAAATCCTGCTGGGAGAGTACGCTGAAATCGTCCGCGCCGATGGCCGAGCGGTGGCGGGTGCGCAGCAGCTGGGCGATTTCTTCGGTGGCCTGCGGCACGACATCGGCGCTGATGGCTTTGGCAAAAATGATGTCCACTTTATCGGTGGAGCGGCGGATGATGCGCGTGCGGGCGGTGGTCATTGGAATAAGCACCACGTCATCTTGCGAACCGAAGGAGGAGCCGCCGTTTTTCTCCATCACGCCAATCACGCGGAAGGGCTGGCCCTCCACGCGGATGGTTTCGCCAACCAGGCCTTCGTGGCGGCCAAAGAGTTTATCGGCCACGTCGGTGCCGAGCAGGGCCACCGATGCCCGCCCGTAGAGATGCTCATCGTTGATTGGGTCGCCTTCCGCCACATTGAAGTTACGCACGACAAAGTAGGACGGGGTGATGCCGCTGAGCGTGGTGCGGGTTTGTTCGCCGTTGGCGACCACCTCGATCGAGCCGCTCTGAATAATGGGGGCGACCGCTTCGATGGAGGGCGCGGCAAACGGGTCGGAAAGCGCCTGCGCGTCTTGCAGGGTGAGCGGGCGCACGTTGCGCAGTTCGGCCTGGTCATTGCCAGAAAAAATGAAGAGCAGGTTGGTGCCAATTCCACTAATGGAGCCGGTGATGGAATTTTGCGCGCCTTGACCAATCGCCAGCATGGCAATCACCGCCGCCACGCCGATGACGATGCCCAAAATCGTCAGGCCAGAGCGCAGTTTGTTGGAGTTGAGGCTTTCGAGGGCCTCGAAAATCGTCTGCCAGAGGGTCATTCCTTCATCTCCGTATCCACCACACCATCGCGGATGCGGATGACGCGCCCGCACTGGGCCGCCACGCGCGGGTCGTGGGTGACAATAATCAGCGTAGCGCCGCGCTCGCGGTTGAGTGAAAGCAGCAGGTCCATGATTTCCTGCCCAACTTTTGAGTCGAGGTTTCCGGTGGGTTCATCGGCCATGATGATGGCCGGGTTGTTGACGATGGCGCGCGCCACCGCGACACGCTGCTGCTGGCCGCCAGAAAGTTCAGTCGGCTTGTGGTTGATGCGCGTTTCCAGCCCAACAGAAATGAGCGCCTGACGGGCTTTTTCGCGGCGGCCTTCGGTCAGACCGGCGTAGCGCAGGGGCAGTTCCACGTTGGAAAGCGCGGTCTGCCGCCCCAGTAAATTGAAGGACTGAAAGATAAATCCGACCTTGCGATTGCGGATTTCTGCCAATTGGTCGTCTCGCAGCGGAGCAACTTCTTCGCCATCGAGCAGGTAACTGCCCTCCGTGGGGTGGTCGAGGCAGCCGAGGATGTTCATCAGCGTGGATTTTCCAGAGCCGGAAGGGCCCATGATGGCGACCACTTCGCCGCGGAAAACATCCAGGGTCAGCCCGCGCAGCGCGCGCACTTCCACGTCTCCCATCTGATAGACTTTGGTCAGATTTTCAGCGTGAATGACGGTTTCGGGCATCAGTTGCCTCCGGGGCGTCCGCCGCCCATCGGGCCGCTGAGCGCGGCGGCGGGCGGGTTGAGAATAATCAGGTCGCCTTCCTGCAAGTCGCCGCCAACCACTTCGCTGACGGCGTCCGAGGTGGCGCCCAGGCGAATTTTTGTCGCCACCGGCAGGCCATTTTTCAAGACGTACACCACGCGCTCTCCGTCCACTACGCGCACCGCGCGATTGGGAACCAGCAAAACGCCGTTCAATTGTTTCACCAGCACATTCACCGCGGCGGTCATGCCGGGGCGCACCGCTTCATCAGAGTCAATCAACTCCACCGTCACGGTAAATTCCACCGCGCCCTGCACCGCTGAACCGACACGGCCAACTTCAACGACCTTGCCGGTGTACGATTTGCCAGAAATCGCGTCAAAAAAGAGAGTCACTTCCTGGCCCACTTGCAGGCTATTGATGTCAATTTCCGAAACCTGCACATCCACCAGCAGATGAGAAAAATCGTCCAGGCGGAAGGCGGGCACGCCGGGGCTGACCTGGTCGCCGGGCAGCGGCTCGACCTGGGTGATTACGCCAGCAAACGGGGCGCTGACCTGCGCCAGGTTGAGCGTGGCCTGCGCGGCGGTAAGCTGCGCCTGCAGGCGGGCAACTTCCAGCGCATCGGGGCCATCTTTCAGGCGCTCCACCCGCAGCAGGGCGTCATCATACTGCGCCTGAGCCAATTCATAATTCGCCTTGCGCTGAGCCACTTCATTCGCGTCCGGTGTTCCCGTCAGATAATTGAGTTCAGCCAGCAGGCTGTCGCGCTGCAATTCGAGGCTGGTCAAATTTGCCAGCGCGCCAGAGCGGCGCGAATCGCCGCTGGGCAGACGCGCAAAAAGAGCGTAGGTTCTACGGGCAATCGCAATTTGATTATTGAGAATATCCAACTGCGATTGGGAGTTTTCAATTTTCGTATCCGAAGCGCGTTGAAAATTGGAGCCATCATATTTATCTTTAGCAGTTTTCAACGCATCTTCAGCCTGCGCCAGGGCCAGTTCGGCCTGGGCGCGCGCGGTGTTGGAACTCATCAAATCTTCCAGCGAGCGCTGCGCCGAGAGCAAATCGGCCTGCGCCAAAATGATGTTCTGCGAAAGGGAGGTTTGCTGCAACGAAGCGAGCACAGCGCCCGCCTGGACGGAATCGCCAACCTTGACTTTCACCGTTTCGACAGTGCCACTCGCCTGCCAGTTCAACGCCGCCGACTGATTGGCGCGCACGGTGCCGGTAGCGCCAACCACCGCCTGCAGGCTGCCGCGCGCCGCGGCGCTGGTTTCGTACAATCCATTGGCCGTTTGCGCATTGCGCCGCGCAACAAAAAAGACTGCCAGCGCAATCACCAGCGCCAGCCCGCCCACGATAAACCATAAACGACGATTTTTAAACATCTCAACTCTCCCTGAACCAAAAGTGAAGTGGGCCGCGCCTTGCACGCGGCAGGTTAATAACCATTTTTTAACGCTCCTGATTTTATCTCACCCATGGGCCGCGCATGGGTTCACGCGCAGCCCGTCTTACACGCTTCTAACGCGCAAAACACAATTTCTCCACATTGCAAAGTAATTCGCAACTATCCAGCCCCCACCCTACCCCTCCCCCGCTGGGGGAGGGGATTGAACTTCAGATGGCTATGTTTTGCTTTGCAACGCAATTTTTTCAAGGGCTCAACTCCCATCTCCCGGTGGGAGAGGAGAAGGGGGTGAGGGAAAAAGCGCGAATCTAACCATGCCTGAATAGTTACAACAATTCCAGACTATCCAGGTCACATTTCTCTATGAAATCGTGACGATTGTCGCCGGAGAAGATGACATTCGAGGCTGATGAAAAAAGCGGACTTCCGGTATCATCATTGCCGGAACTTATTCTTTTAATGTCTGCCGGAGGAGCAATATGCAAGCAGTCCCCAGTGAATTTCTCGCCATTGACCGAAAACAACGCGCCAACCAACCTTTTCAAGATTTATCGCTGCGCGTGCCGGAAGAGCGCGTCTGCGATTTTGACGACGTGGTGATTGGCTTTGATGAAGAACGCGCCCGCGTGGAGGCTGCGCGTTGCATTCACTGCCCCGACCCCGCC
>JAVHNW010000009.1:0-2058 GCA_036169755.1 bacterium
TGATTTTTTCTTCCGGCTCGCTCAGGGTGTGTGGTTTTTGCAGGCGCAGGGCCTCCAAATAGTAGCGATAATCGCCAGAGATGTTCAGGTAACGCTGGGCGCTGGCCTGATCCAACTCTTTCCACCACAGGCCGAAGAAGAGGCTGCGGTTTTCCAACTCGGCAAAAAATTGCTGTACGCGCCCCATCAGCGCCATGGCGGCCTGATCCTGGGTATCTGCCGAAAAAAGCAACCCGGCGAAACCATAAACGCGATAGGCCAGGCGCGTGGTTTGCTCGGAATGCGCCAAAATATCCATGAAATGTTCCGGGTCGAGGCTGGGCGTTAAATCGGCGCGAAAGGCCTCGAACTCGCTGATTCGTTTTTCCAGCTCGCTGAAAGCGGATTCCAACTCGGCGGCGTTGGTGGCGGGGAAAAGGTCGGTCAATTGCCAGGGGGATTGGGTGTAGGTCATGGTTAATTCCTGTGGGGTGGGCGGGTAAGGGATTTAATTTTATCAGGGAAGTACGGCAAAACGATTTTTGAGCGTGTTGTAAACGTAATTTTGCCACAGCAGCATGATTTCGTCACGGCGGTAGTCGTGGTTGGAGAAGGTTTGCAAAATGACGCGCCCCTCGTAACAAGTCGCCAGCACGCCGTAGTCGGATTTTTGCTTTTGGAAAGTTCCCGCCAGCAGGGTGGCTTTGCTGCCGGGCGCGAGTTTGATTAAATCACCAGCCTGCGCGTTCCAGTAGATGTTGTAATGGATGAGCGGCATGGAGGTGTTGGGCGTGTTAAAAACGGGCTGGTCGGATTGCAGCCAGTAGATGGATTCGGCCAGCGGCCAGTCGCGCTGAAAGCGCACGCCGCAGCCCGTCAGCAGGGGTTTGATGCGGCCTTCACCCAGCAAATCGAGGTACCAGACTTCGGCAATCAGGGCGGTGTTATTGCGTGAAACCCGCTCGCTGATGACATCCCAAAATTCGCCCTGCACGCTGGTTTTGGATTCGGCGCCAACAATAATCAAATCCCAGGCAATGCCAGAGTTGAGATTTTCCATAAAAGTTCCCAGCGAATCGCCGACATGGGTGTATTTGAGATTCATGCCGTCGAGCGCGTCTCGAATCCATAGGCCGATATTTTGGGTGTCCTCGTAGACCAGAATTTTGGCGTCCTTTTTCAGCCAGGCGTCAAAATCGGCGGTGGGGGTGGGGATGATTTCGGTGCTGGCTGGCGTTTCGCTTGGAGCGGGCGGGCTGCTGACTTCGACTGTGGCCGGAATCGGCGTGGCGCTGGCGGTGGGCGATTGCGCCATTTCGGTCACCTGCGCCGAAAGCGCGGTGGCCTGAATTTCGAGGGCGATTTTCGTGGCATCGGGTGGCGTGGCTGGAACCGGGGATGACACTGCGGGTGTGCTGACGGGCAGGCTGCACGCCAGGCCGGAGAAAACCAAAACAGCAAGAGCCAAAAACGGGAAAATGCGGCGCGACATGGAAATTCTCCTTTCTCGGATGCAAAAACGCCGGTCAGATGACCGGCGTTGACGATTTATAGGCTGGAGCGGATGTGGACAATATCGCCGTCTTTGACGATGTACTCTTTGCCTTCCAGCCGGAATTTGCCTTTGGCCTTGCATTCGGCCATGCTGCCGAGGGCAATTAAATCGTCGTAAGCGACCACCTCGGCGCGGACGAAGCCCCGCGCAATGTCGGTGTGAATTTCGCCCGCCGATTCCACGGCGGTGGCGCTGCGGCGGGTCGTCCAGGCGCGGACTTCATCTTCGCCCACGGTGAAAAAGGATTGCTGGTTGAGCAGGTCATACGAAAGCCGAATCATGCGGTTGAGGGCGGGTTCTTCAATGCCGTATTCGGCCATGAACAGGGCGGCATCTTCGGCGGGGAGTTGGGAAATTTCCATCTCCAATTTGCCGGGCAGCGCCACGGAGGGGTGGTCGAGTTCCATTTGCGGGGCAGTTTGAGTCTCGCCGGTATTGAACACGGTCAAAATTGGCTTGCGCGAAATCAGGCCAAAACTGGCGAGTTCTTTTTGCTCGTCGGGGCTGTAGTCCAGTTTTCGCAG
>JAVHNW010000009.1:2158-7156 GCA_036169755.1 bacterium
ACCACGTGGATGAAGGCGTCCATCTGACCGAGGCTGTTGAGCAACTGCCCCGAAATGTTGCCCTTGGAACTGCCTTCCAGCCCGGCGATGTCGGCGTAGGCAACTTTGGCGTAAATGGTTTTTCGCGGCTTAAACATGGCCGAGAGTTTGTCAATGCGCGGGTCGGGAACATCCACCACGCCAGTGCGGACCTCGATGCGCCCGGCGGAGGCAGTCGTGGGGGTGTTGCTGCGTGTCAGGGCGTTGTAAACAGTGGTCTTGCCAGATTGGGGCAGTCCGATAATTCCGAGTTTCATCTTGACCTTATTATTGAGAGTGGTATACTTCGCGTCACCCGAAACAGGCCGGAGTGGCGGAATAGGCAGACGCGCACGACTCAAAATCGTGTTCCGTAAGGAATGTGGGTTCGATTCCCACCTTCGGCACCAGGATTATACCCCAAAGGAATTTCCCCCCTAAAAACGCCAGATGGCGTTTTTTTTGTTAGGCAGAGGCATGCGTTTTTCCCCTCACCCCCGTCCCCTCCCCCAGAGCGGGGGGAGGGGAGTTGAAACGCGGAGAAAATCGAGCGGCCTGCGCCGCGCTTGCGCCATCCCCTCCCCCAGCGGGGGAGGGTTAGGGTGAGGGCTGAGCAGTTACAGAGCAGCACAAGGTTTTTGCGAAAATACAAAAGCGCGCCAGTTTTTGAACGGCGCGTAACAAGATATAATGGGAGTAGGTGCTTGTCCTTCGCTTTTCAAATCAGCAGGAGGTGAAAATGTCTGCGACAGAAGATGTTTTAGCGGTCATTCTGGGGGGAGGGCGCGGCGCGCGCCTGTACCCGCTGACTAAACTGCGCGCCAAACCGGCAGTGCCGATTGCCGGAAAATATCGCCTGATTGATGTGCCCATTAGCAACTGTATCAATTCCCATATTTTTCGCATTGCGGTGCTGACGCAGTTCCACTCGGTCTCACTCAATCGGCACATCACCCGCACCTACCATTTTGATACGTTTCACGGCGGCTGGGTGCAAATTTTGGCGGCTGAACAAACCCTGCAAAGCGAAGACTGGTACCAGGGAACGGCAGACGCCGTCCGCAAGCAGCTGCGCGAAATTCAGGCGGCGGATGTTTCGCATGTGTTGATTTTGGCGGGCGACCATCTTTATCGCATGGATTACGCCGCCATGACCGAATTCCACATTGCCAATCAGGCGGATATTACCGTTGCCGTGCAGCCGGTTCATAAAAAAGAAGCCAAACGCTTTGGCATTCTCAAGGTGACGGAAGATGGCCGTATCGCCGCTTTTGTGGAAAAACCCAAAGACCCAGCCGTTCAGGCCCAATTTGTCAGCCGAGACGACCCGGAACGGCCCTTCCTCGGCTCGATGGGCATTTATATGTTCAAAACCAGCGTGCTGATTGATTTGCTGTCCAACTTTCCCGACCATGATGATTTTGGCAGCGATGTCATTCCCCATGCGATTGGCAACAAGGCCGTCTTTGGCTACAACTTTGAGGGCTATTGGCAAGACATCGGCACGATTCGCTCGTTTTATGAGACCAACCTTCAGCTGGCAACCGCCGACTCGCCTTTCAATTTCTATGACCCGGAACGCCCCATCTACACCAACCCACGCATTTTGCCCGGTTCGCTGGTTGAAAACAGTAAACTGAAAGATGTCCTGCTTTCTGAAGGCTGCCGCGTACAAAAGGCTGAAGTCGCCCATTCGGTAATCGGCCTGCGCAGCGTCATTGGCCCCGGCTCCAAAGTGATGGACTCCATCCTGATGGGCGCCGACTACTACGATGGCGCTCCCCCGCGCCGCGGCGAAGTACCCCTGGGGATTGGCCCCAACTGCCACATCGAAGGCGCCATTATTGATAAAAACGTGCGCATCGGCGCAGGCACGATTATCAAACCCTTCCCGCGCGGCACCGACATGGATGCTGGCACCTGGGTCGTGCAGGATGGAATTGTCGTCATTCCAAAAGACACCACCATTTTGCCCAATACGCGCATTGCGCCTGACGTATAGCCATAACCAACCATCAAAAAGCCGCTGGCAGGTGAGGGGATGCTGGCTGTACCCCACAGGCTGGCGGCTTTTTATCAAAATTTTTCCATCCCATTTTTATCGCAGGAGTATTCGCATGGTTTTGCCCGCTCAAGAGAAAAAAACGCTAATCGAAAACTGGCACACCCTTTCCCCTCAACAGGTTTTGGAACGCCTCCAGGTGGCCGAAAACGGCCTGACTGACGCCGAAGTCCAGCAGCGCCAGGCTGAATTTGGCCTGAACGAATTGAGCGAAGCGCCCCGCCCCGGCTTTTTGGCGCTGCTCTGGGAGCAAATCAGCGACTTTGTCGTCATGCTGCTGATTATTTCTGCCGTCATCTCCGGCATTATCGGCTGGAGCGAATATGTAAAAACCGGCTCGACTGCCGAGTTTATTGACGCTGGCGCAATTGTGGCGATTGTCGTGCTGAACGCCACCCTCGGCATCGTGCAGGAAAAACGCGCCGAGGAAGCCCTTTCTGCGCTGAAAAAACTGGCCGCGCCCGAAGCGCATCTTTTGCGCAACGGACAGCGCATCAGCCTGCCCGCGCGCGAACTCGTCCCCGGCGACATCGTCTTCCTCGAAGCCGGAAACTTCATCCCGGCAGACCTGCGCCTGCTGGACGCGATTAACCTGCGCGTGGAAGAAGCCTCGCTCACCGGCGAATCGCTGCCAGTGCAGAAAAACGCCACGCTCCAGTTGGACTCCGAGGCCCCGCTCGGCGACCGAAAAAACACGGCCTTTATGGGAACCACCGTTTCGTATGGGCGTGGCCGGGGCGTGGTAACTTCCACCGGCATGAAAACCCAGCTTGGGCTGATTGCCGAAATGCTGCAAAATGTGGATGCCGAAGAAACCCCGCTGCAGCGCAAACTGGACCAATTGGGAAAAACTCTCAGCATTGGCGCGTTGATTTTGGTGGCGCTGGTTTTTGTGGTGGCGCTGATTAATCGCACCGACATCAGCCTGCTTTTCAGCGCCCCGCTGGCCTACCTGGCCGAATTTGCCAAAGAAATCACCGAAGTCTTTATGATTGCCGTCAGCCTGGCGATTGCCGCCGTGCCCGAAGGCCTGCCCGCCGTGGTGACGATTTCGCTGGCGCTGGGGATGCAGGAAATGATTAAGCGCCACGCGCTCATTCGCAAACTTTCCTCGGTGGAAACACTTGGCTCGGCGACCACCATCTGCTCGGACAAAACCGGCACGCTGACTCAAAACGAGATGACCGTCACCCGCATTTGGGCCGATAATCAGTTTGTAGGCGTTACCGGCACCGGCTACCTGCCGGAAGGCGAGTTCCGGGTGGGCAATACGCCGGTTGACCTGAATAAATTTCCAGCCATCACCACCACGCTGTGGGTGGGCACCCTCAACAATGACGCGGAAATCGAATCCGGCGGGGAAAAAACGCAAATCATCGGCGACCCGACCGAAGCGGCGCTGATTGTCGCCGCCGAAAAAGCCGGGGCGCTGCATCACGACCTCGACCGCGCCTACCCGCGCGAGAGTGAAATTCCGTTTGATTCAGAACGCAAGCGCATGATTACTGTTCACAGTATCATTGACCCGCGCGCCGATGACCCCTCGCCCTTTTACAGTGACAAACACAAAAACTGGGATGTTGTTGCCATGAAGGGCGCGCCGGATGTGGTGCTGGGCTTATGCACGCAGTATCAGACGATGGATGATAAACCCGCTCCGCTGACCGAGGCCATGCGCGCCGCGATTTTGGCCGCCAACGATGCCATGACGAAAGACGCGCTGCGCGTGCTGGGCGTGGCCTACCGCCTCGACCAGGACGTGCCCGAAAGTGAGTTGAACCCGGAACTGGTGGAGCGCGAAATGGTTTTTGTGGGGCTGATTGGGATGATTGACCCGGCCCGCGCCGAAGTAAAACCGGCGCTGATGAAAGCGCTGGTGGCAGGCATTCGCACGGTGATGATTACCGGCGATTTTCCCAACACAGCCCGCGCCATCGCCGAAGAAATTGGCCTGCTGCGCCCCGGTCACAAGGTCATTTCGGGCGCAGAAATTGACGCGCTCAGCGACGCCGAGCTGAAGCAAACTGTGTTGGATACCGACGTTTTTGCCCGTGTTTCGCCCGAACATAAAATGCGCATTGTGGACGCGCTGCAGGCCAACAATCAGGTTGTTGCCATGACCGGCGATGGCGTAAATGACGCCCCGGCCATCAAACGCGCCGACATCGGCGTGGCAATGGGCATCACCGGCACCGATGTCGCCAAAGGCGCGGCAGATATGGTGCTGACGGATGACAATTACGCCAGCATCGTTTCGGCGGTGGAGCAGGGGCGCATCATTTACGCCAACATTCGCAAATTCGTTTTCTTCCTGCTTTCCAGCAACGTGGCCGAGATTATGATTATCTTCCTGGCGACCCTGGCCGGGCTGCCCGCTCCGCTGACAGCGATTCAACTCCTGTGGCTGAATCTCGTCACAGACGGCGCGCCCGCCCTGGCGCTGGCCATGGAAAAGGGCGACCCGGACACCATGCAGCAGCACCCGCGCCCGAAAGATGAACCCATCATCAACAAAACCATGCAGACCGGCATCATCATTCAGACCTTTGCCCAAACCGGCGCGGTGCTGACGGCTTTTGTGGTCGGCTTGTTGTGGCATCTCGAAGCGGGCGCAATTGTTCCGGCGGGAACGAATCCGCTTTTGTATGTTCTCCAGCACAACTGGAATGGTGTGGACGTGCAAACCGCCGAAACGATGGCCTTCCTGACGCTTTCGATGGCTGAACTTTTCCGCGCCTATACCGTGCGCTCGGAACGCGCCTCGCTCTTCCAGATTGGCGTTTTCTCCAACCGCTGGATGCAGTACGCGGTGGGCGTTTCGCTCACCCTGCTGATTTTGGTGTGTGTCGTGCCATTTCTCCAGCCGATTTTCAACACCCACAACGGCTCCGCCTCTGAATGTGGCGTGGTACTGGCGC
>JAVHNW010000010.1:0-7084 GCA_036169755.1 bacterium
GCGGCAATCACTGAAATGCGCCCTGCGGGGTCGGGAAGTTCGCCCGCCTCGGCCAGCACCTGTCCCCGGTCGCTGAGCAGCATCACAGCGCGCGCTTGCAGCGACAGGCGCAAATCTACCAGCAGGCCCGAAAGGCTGCTGCGTTCTTCGGGCTGAACGGCAGGCGCGCTGGATTTTTTTTCCACGATGGTCGGCGCCCGCCCCAACACGCGCTCGACTGCCGCCAAAAATTCGGACATGGGCACGGGTTTGATGAAACTGGCATCGGCTCCCGACTGGTCAATTTCAGCGCGGGCGCGCGGATCGGTGACGCCGGTGACGAGAATGACGCCCACTTGCGGGTGGCGGGCGCGGATTTTTTTCATCAGTTCGATGCCGGTGATGCCCGGCAGGCGGTAATCGGCAATCAACAGGTCAATTTTGGAGCGGCTGGCTTCGAGCATGGCTTCTTCGCCAGAGGGCGCTTCGGTCACGTCCAGGCCCTGTTCAATGGTTTCGAGCGCAGAGCGCAGCAGGCGGCTGACTTCGCGCTGGTCATCAACAATCAGAACTCGCTGTTTCATAGGATTTCCCCAATCTTAATCATACAACCAGCACGAAACCCAATGGTCGGCCCCGGCCTGGCGAAGAACCGGCTCTTGCTGCGAGCAGATTTCTTTGGCAACCGGGCAGCGCGGATGAAAACGGCAGCCGCTGGGCGGGTGAAGCGGGCTGGGAACATCCCCCTTGAGAATGGTACGCTCGCGCTTCAGCCCCGGCTCTGGGATGGGAATGGCCGACATAAGGGCTTTGGTGTACGGGTGGAGCGGGTTGCGGAAGAGTTCTTCGCGCCCGGTCAATTCCACCATTTTGCCGAGGTACATCACCGCCACCCGGTCAGAAATATGTTCGACCACGCTCAGGTTATGGGCGATAAAAAGATAGGTCAGGCCAAATTCACCCTGCAGGTCTTTTAAAATATTGAGAACCTGCGACTGGATGGAAACATCCAGCGCCGAAACGGGCTCATCGCAGACGATAAACTTGGGGCGCAGCGCCAGGGCGCGGGCAATCCCGATGCGCTGGCGCTGTCCGCCGGAGAATTCGTGCGGGTAGCGCCGGGCGTGATAATCTTCGAGGCCCACTTTTTTGAGCGTATCGAGCATGATGTCGAAGCGTTCCTGGCGGCTGCCAATACCATGAATGTTCAGGCCTTCCATCACCGACTCGCCGATGGGCATGCGCGGGTCGAGCGAGGCGTAGGGGTCCTGAAAAATAATTTGCATATTGCGGCGCATTTCTTTCATTTCCTGGCCGCGCAGTTTGAGGACATTTTTCCCATCGAAGAAAACCGAGCCGGAGGTGGGTTCGACCAGCCGCAGCATGGCGCGCCCGATGGTGGTTTTGCCGCAGCCCGATTCGCCGACCATGCCGAGGGTTTCGCCCGCCCGCACGGTGAAGGAAACGTCATCCACCGCCTGCACCTGCGCCACCACTTTTTGCATCAGCCCGGCGCGCACCGGGAAATATTTGACCAAATGTTCAACGCGAACCAAATCCTGCGGGTTTGTTTCCGGGGTTGTCATGAAGGATTCTCCGTCTATTTTTTGGGGGCGACGTGTCCGGCGGCATCTTGATACAGCCAGCAGCGGGCGGTGTGGCCGGGAAAAACTTCTCGCAAATCTGGCGCCTGTTCGGTGCAAATTGTCAGATTGTATTGGCTGCGAGCGCCACAGCGCGGCGCGAAGCGGCATCCGGCTGGCAGGTTGACCAGGTTCGGCACCGAGCCGGGGATGACGGCCAGGCGGTCTTTGAGTTTTCCCAGCACCGGGATGGACTCAATCAGCCCGAGGGTGTACGGGTGCAGGGGCTGCCCGAACAGGTTGACGGCGTCACTTTCCTCCACAATCTGACCGGCGTACATCACCGCCACCCGCTCGCACATTTCGGCCACCACGCCCAGGTCGTGGGTGATGAGGATGATGGCGGTGCCAATGTTTTCGCGCAGGTTGCGCATCAGGTCGAGAATTTGGGCCTGAATGGTGACATCCAGCGCGGTGGTGGGTTCATCGGCGATGAGCAAATCGGGGACGCAGGCCAGGCCCATCGCAATCATCACGCGCTGCGCCATGCCACCCGAAAGTTCGTGCGGGTAGGCTTCGGCGCGGCGTTCCGGTTCGGGGATGCCGACCATTTGCAGCAGTTCGACAGCGCGCGCGCGCCCGGCCTGTTTGTTCATGCCCTGATGAATGCCCAGCACTTCGGCAATTTGGTCGCCAACACGGAAGACGGGGTTGAGGGCGGTTTGCGGCTGTTGAAAAATCATCGAAACGCGGTTGCCGCGAATTTGAATCATCTCGTTTTCGCTGGCGGTGACCAGGTTTTTGCCGTCAAAGATGATTTCGCCGGAGACGATTTTTCCGGGCGGCCCCACCAGCCGCATGATGGAGAGCGAGGTGACGCTTTTTCCGCAGCCCGATTCGCCCACCAGCCCCAGCACTTCGCCGGGACGCACATAAAAATCCACGCCATCCACCGCTTTAACCACGCCATCTTCGGTGAAGAAGTAGGTTTTCAGGTTTTTGACTTCGAGCAACGGGCCTTTTTTTTCCATGAACATGCTCCGGGGAGATTGAATTGGAGGAATGCGCTTGGCGGTATATTCTCAGCAATTTTCGTAGCGCAAACCTCTGGTTTGCGGCGCAAGTCGGAGACTTGCGCTACGAGGACAGGCCATATTGAAAATTGCTGTCATATCACTTGCGGCGGGCGCGATTATAGAGGGCAACTCCCGCAATACCCATCAGCACACCGGCCATCGAGGCGCCATACGCCAGAAAGTTGAGGAAAAATGTTGAGGGCAGGAACTTCAACACAATCAGAACGGGAATCAGCCAGCCGGTCAACACCAGCGCAAAGCCCAGCCAGAGTATTTGGGCGGGAGTCAGCGATTTCATTTGTACAACCAGCAACTCACCTGGTGGCCGGGAGTGCGCTCGTATTCCGGCGGCTTCTCCACATCGCAAAGACCAGCAATCATTTTACCGCAGCGCGGATGAAAACGGCAGCCGGCGGGGGGGTTGACCAGGCTGGGCGGCTCGCCGGGCGGCAGCTCGCGGAAGGTCAGGGCATTCTTGGCGTCCGGGTCCGAGGTAGCGTCCAGCAGGGCCAGCGAATAGGGATGCAGGGGTTGGCGCAGCAGGCCGAGGATGGGGGCTTTTTCAACCGCGTTTCCAGCATACATGACAAAAACCCGCTCGGAAAAATAGCGCACGGTGGACAGGTCGTGGGTGACGTAAATCACCGCCAGGTTGTGTGATTGCTGCAATCCGCGCAGGAGTTTGAGAATTTCAACGCGCACCGAGGCGTCCAGCATGGAAACTGGTTCATCGGCGACGATGATTTTGGGTTCCAGGATGATGGCGCGGGCGATCACAACCCGCTGCTGCTGCCCGCCGCTGAGCATGTGCGGGAATTTTTGCAGGAAGTCATCCGCGGGGGTCAGGCGCACTTCTTCCATGGCTTTGCGCACGCGGCGGTCGCGCTCGGCAGAATCTTTTACGCCATGCACAATCAGCGGCTCTTCCAAAATCTGGTGAATATTCATGAAGGGCGGCAGGGCGCCAAACGGGTCTTGTTGAACGTAGCCGACCTGGGCGCGATATTTGTGCCAGTCGGCGCGGGTAAAGTGGTTGATGTCGCGTCCCTGAAAGCGGACGAGGCCGCCGGTGGGTTTGTTGATGCCCAGGATGGTTTTCATCAGGCTGGATTTTCCACAGCCCGATTCGCCGACTACGGCGATGGATTCGCCGTAGTTCAGGTTGAAGGTGACGCCGTCTACGGCCTTGACGTAACCAGCGTGGCTAAATCCCCAGCGGCGCAGTTCAAACCAGACGTGCAGGTCTTTAATTTCCAGCAGGGGCGCGGCTGTTTCTTCTTGAGGGGAAACGGGAGCAGTTGCGGCCATGATTAACTCCTAAACGTATTTCCAGCACTTGACGGTGCGACCCGCTTTTTCAGTCACGGGCGGCTCTTGCGCGCATTTTTCAAAGCGCAGCGGGCAGCGGTCGGCGAAGCGGCAGCCGGTGGGCAGGTCGAGCAGGCTGGGCGGCTGGCCGATGATGAATTCGGGTTCGGTTTCGCCGCGCAGGCGCGGGACGGAGGCCATCAACATGCGCGAGTAGGGATGCAGGGGTTCTTCAAAAAAACTGGCGGCGTCACTGACTTCGACAATTTGTCCGGCGTACATGACAGCCACCCGGTCGGCCAGTTCGCTGGAGGTGGCGATGTCGTGGGTGATCAAAATGAAACTGATTTCGAGTTCTTTTTTGATGCGTTTGAGGACGTTGAAGATGTTGGCCTGGGTGATGACATCCAGCGCGGAGGTCGGCTCGTCGAGCAGAATCAAGCTGGGGGCGGTGACGAGCGCCATGGCAATTGCCACCCGCTGACGCATTCCGCCGCTCAATTCAAAGGCGTAGCGGTCAATAAAATCCGCCGGGACGCCGACATGCTGGAACATTTTGGCGGCCTGTTCGAGAGCCTGCTGGCGGGTGACGTTGTGATGTACCATCATCGGCTCGGCCACCTGGTCGCCAACCTTGAGGACGGGATTGAGGGCGTTCATGGCGGCCTGCGGCACCATGGACATGCGTACCCAGCGCACCTGCTTGCGGTATTCTTCATCCGAAAGCGCCATCAACTCCTGGCCTTCGAGATAGACTTTGCCAGAGTAGCGCTCTACATTGCGGGGGAGCAGGCGCAAAATGGCTTTGGCGAGCGAACTTTTGCCGCAGCCCGATTCGCCCAGGACGACCACGGCTTCTTTGTAGCCCAGGTCAAAATTGATGCCATCCACGGCTTTGACGACACCTTTGCCGGTGCGGAAGTGGAGGGTAAGGTCTTCGAGACGGAGCAAGGGTTGTGTGGTCATTACAGGCCTCGCAGGCGGGGGTTGAAGATGCGGTCGAGAGAGAAACCGAGCATGGAAAAGGCCAGGCCGGTAATCATCAGCAGGGCGGCGGGTTCCAAAATCCAGTAGTAGAGGCCGTTGAAAAGTGCGCCGTTGAATTCGGCGTCCTGAATGATTTTGCCCCAGGTGGGAAGCACCGGGTCGCCCAGCCCCAGCACGGCCAGCGAGGCTTCGAGGAAGACGTAGCCGGGGATGCCGGTCACCAGCGCGGGAATCAGCAGCGGGATGATGCGCGGCAAAAGATAGCGCAAAATGATGCGGGCGTCACCGGCGCCGTAGGCGCGGGCGGCTTCGATGTAGGGCATTTCACGCACCTGGAGAAAAATGGCGCGGTAGCCCTTGATGGAGCCGCCAAAAATACTGAGCAGGATGGTGGCCGTCAGGATGGTGACGATGCTGCGGTCATAAAATGTGCCAATCATGATGAGGATGGGCAGGAAGGGCAGCACCAGGTTGACTTCGGTGATGCGTTGAATGAGTTCGTCAATCCAGCCGCCGAACCAGGCGCCGAAGGCGGCAATCACCATCGAGGCGAGTGAGGTGCCGAGGGCGGCGATCAGGCCGAAGGAAAGGGCGACCGGCATGCCCCACAGCAGGGCAATCGAAAGGTCACGGCGTTGATGGTCGGTGCCAGCCATGCCGTAGACCTGGCCGTATTGCACAAATTCCACATCCACGCTGGAGTCTTTCTCAAAGGTGGTGATTTGCAGCAGAATCTGGTACTTCCCTTTCAGCGGGGTGAGCGGATCCGATTTTGGGATGGCGAACAAGGCCTCTTGAGGCAGTTTTCCAAAGAGGCGGGTGACAAGTTTTTTATCCTGCGAAAAACGGAACGTTTGTTTGGGGCTTTGCAGGGCGTAATCCACCAGGCGGGTTTCGCGGCCATCGGGCGCAACCCAAACGGCGGAAACGAAGGGCGCTTTTTTGGCGAAGGTGGAGGTGAAATACAACGAGAGTTCCTGCGGGAAGGAATCATAGTTGTAGTCAAAATCAAGGGAAATGCTGATTTTTTGTCCCTCGCCGGAGGGGGTGGACTGCTTGAGCGAGGCATCGTCCAGCGTGTTGAGGCTGAAGGTGTCGGGTAATTTTTCGGCGCGGAAGAGGTTGACCCAGGCGGGCGGCACCATTTTTGGGGTTTTGTACCAAATTTTTTCGCCGCCCCGCCACAAATCAACCGCTTTCTGGTAGGGGATGGCGATGACCGCGTAGATGGAGATGGCGATGAAGATGAGGATAATCACCAGGCCAAGCACGGCGGAGGGGTATTGCGCCAGTTCGGCAAAGGTTCGTTTGATGGTTTTCATGACGCTTTTCCTTCTCCGCCGCCGATTTTTACGCGCGGGTCCACCAGGGCATAGATAAAGTCGAGCAGGAAAACGGTAATCGCCAGCAGGTAGGCGAAGAGCACGGTGGAGGCGACGATGACCGGTGTGTCATACAGCCCAACCGCCTGAAAGGTGACTCGTCCCAGGCCGGGCCAGTTGAAAATGGTTTCAAAAATGGGCGCGCCAGTCCACAGGCCGATTAACAACAGGGCAAAGTTGGTGATGATGTTGGGCAGGGTGGGGCGCAAAATATATTTTCGTTCGATGTCTTTGGCTTCCAGCCCTTTGGCTTTTGCCATTTCGACATAATCTTCGCTGGAGTAGATGAGAAAAAAAGTCCGGTCGGCGAAGGCGCTGATGAAAACGGAACTGAGGGTGATGGACAGTACCGGCAAAATCATGTGAACCATCATGCTCAAAAAATAGGCCAGCGCTTCGGCGGGCGGCGGCGAGGAGACCATGCCGCCAAAGGGCAGAATTTTCCAGTAGGAGGCGAATAAAACAATCAGGAAAATGCCGTAAAACCAGCCGGGCGCGGCAGAAAGCGGCGAAAGGGCGATGACCAGTTTGTCCCAAAAACTGCCATACTGGCGTGAAAGCGAAAGCCCCCAAAAAAGGCTGAGGAAAAATAAGAACAGGTTGGAGGTGCCGAATAAAATCAACGTGGAAGGCAGACGTTCCAGCAAAATCAGGCGTACCTGGCGCGAGCCGCTGTCGCTGGTCATGTTTTGTGAGCGGCCCAGGTTGAGCGTCAGGCCGTCCACCAGGTAGTTAAAACTGCGAATGACGAAGGGCCGATCGAGGCCGT
>JAVHNW010000011.1:0-7081 GCA_036169755.1 bacterium
GCCGGAAAAGCTCGAAGCCCTGCAATCCGCCCTCGCGCGCCGCTTCCCCCAGGCCCAGATCCAGGTGATCGCCGCCCGCTCCGGCCAGGGCATCGAAGATTGGGTCGGCCGCATCTCGGCCGCCGAGGTGCGAACCCAGGGCGCGATGGACGTCGATTACGAGACCTACGCCGTGAATCTCGAAACGGGCGAGTTGGACAAATCCCAGCCTGGCGGCTACACCTATGTGGCGCAAGTTTTCGGGCGCAAGCCGGTAGTCACGCCTGCGCCCAGCAACGCCTTTCGCATCAAAAGCGCCGCCCAACGAGTCTACGCCCATCTCGGCGCGCAGATGACTTTGCTGTACCACGAAGAAGGGACGAAACTTGACCAGCCCTTCGAATATGTCAATGGCTTGCTCGTGCGCCCCAGCGATTTCAGCATCACGCGCACAACCAGCGTCGATGGCGGCGATAATTTTTGGTGGAATTTTATGTCCAAGCCAAATGCGGCGGAATACAACCCCGCCCGATTGCTGCAAACCCAACTTGCCGATTGGCAAAACCGCGGGTACAGCCGCGACCCGTTCATCACCGCGCTCATCCATGAAAACAACTTCTACCGCAGCGGCGCGGAAGGTTGGACTTCGATTTACTACACCCTTGAGAAGGGGCAGCGCGCCGAACCGCTCCCTTCACCCTGGAATCTCTCCGCCCCCGACCTTTCTCAGCCGCGCAACGAAAAAGAGCAAGCCGCCATCTTCGCCGCCTATGAAGAGATGGTCGCCTACGCCGCCGCGAATCTGACGGTGGTTACTTCGGAAGATATTTTAAAGATGGCAAAATGATATTCAGTGCCGCAAGATTTATCTTGCGAGACGCAGGAAGAATCGAATAGCAAAGGAATAGACCCATGAAACGCTTCTCTTTTTTCATCACGTTTTGGGCGGTGATTTCGTTAGCATGAAATGCGGGGCAGAGTCAACTCCCTGCGCCGCGTCAACGTGGCGACAGGTGAACTCGTGGGTCCCGTTTCGCTCGACGGCGGCTTTGGCAATCTTGCCTTCGTGGACGAAGTTCGTACCCGCCTGTATCTCAACACAAAAAAAGGACTGACCGCCTTCGATGGGAACAGTCTCGCAGAACTATACACCGTGAATAGTTTGGGGAAAAATGCCGGTCCGATGGTCTATGACAAAACGGCCGATTCGATTTACATGCACGCTTCGCAGGATAAACTTGCGCGTTCCATCGTTGTCATCAATGCCGAGAATGGGCAGGTAACAGGCGAAATCAACTACGACAATCAGGCGCAGGGACGCGGCGGTTGGCATCGGCGGGCAGGTGGATGTCTATGACAAAAGCGGAAACCTGACCTCTTCTTTTGATTTTGGGCGCAAGCCGCATACCATGCGGCTCAATCCTGCAAACGGTCATATCTACATCGCCAAATTGACGCCGCCGCCCCGACTCAAGCGAATCCCTTGCGCCTCGGCGACAGCGTGGAGCAAATCATTGTCTCTGGCGATGGCAGTTCGCTCTACCTTGCCAGTCGTTTGGGCGGAAGTTATATCGCCCGCTTAACTACTCAGCCATTAACTGTTATGACGTAACTCGGCGGGCGAAAAATCAACAAGCCTGAGCAGTTACCGAAAATCTTTTTAATCCCCCGCCGCCTTTTTACAACCTTTTTACAAGCCGCGCACAGCCCGTTTACCAGCCGCTTCTATAATGTGGTCATCGTATCCAAACAAAGTGAACTGGAGGTTCCCATGAAAACGATGTTTCACAAATTTACCCTGCTGGCGGTTTTGACCGCTCTCCTGCTGACCGCCCTGCCGCTGACGGCGGCTTTTGCCGCCGGGCAGAGTGAGCCGCCCGCCCCGCCCGCCTCGACCCCCGCCCCCGCGCTGGACCCGGCCAAGGCGGCGGAACGCCTCGCCAGGGCTTTCGCCCATCAACAGAAAGTGGTCGAGCGCCTGGGCCATGCCGATGAATTCCTGGCCCGCGTGGAAAAACTGGTGGAAAAAGCCAGCGAAAACGGCAAAGATGTCTCGGCCATTCAGGCCGCCCTGGCAGATTTGAAAACCGCCATGCAAAGCGCCCAGCCCAACCTCGACCAGGCCGGGGAAATCATCGCCGCCCACAGCGGGTTTGACGCCGCTGGCAAAGTCACCGATGTAGAAGCGGCCCGCGAAACCGTCCGCAGCGTTGGTGAAGCGCTCAAGGCCTACCGCGCCGAGGTCAAAGACGAATTCCAGGCGCTGCGGGAAGCCATCCAGGCCTTCCGCGCCGCCAACCCGCCCCCCACGCGCACGCCTCAGCCTTAAGCGCCTTTCGGGCCGATAACAAAGGAAGTGCGGGATTTCTCTCGCACTTCCTTTGTTGTACAATCAGGCAACCCACTGTACAGGAGAAACTCATGCGAAACGTCATTGTCACTGAAAATGCCCCCAAAGCGATTGGCCCGTATTCCGTTGCCATTCAAACGGACGGCCTGGTTTTTTGCTCCGGCCAATTGGGATTAAACCCCGCCACCGGCGATTTTGTCGCCGCAGACGTGAAAAGCCAGACCCGTCAGGCGCTCACCAACCTGAAGCGAGTCCTCGAAGCGGCAGGCTCCAGCCTGGAAAAAGTCGTCAAGACGACCGTTTTTTTGCGCGACATGGCCGATTTTCCCGCCATGAACGCCGTCTATGCCGAATTTTTCAGCGCCAACCCGCCCGCCCGCTCGGCGATTGCCGCCGCCGCTCTGCCGAAAGGCGGAGCCGTGGAAATTGAAGCAATTGCCCTGCGATAATGATGGATACCATTCTGCTGGTGGATGACGAAGCCTCCATCGTATCGCTCGCCAAAATGTACCTGGAGCGAGACGGGTTTCAGGTGATTTCTGCCGGAGATGGCGTTCAGGCCCTCGAAACAGTCACCCGCCAGGCGCCCGCCCTGCTCGTGCTGGATGTGATGCTGCCCGGGGCCGACGGCTTCGAGGTCTGCAAACGCCTGCGGGCGGCGGGAAATCCCATCCCCATTCTCATGCTTACCGCCCGCGATGAAGATATTGATAAAATTTTGGGCCTCGAACTCGGCGCGGATGATTACCTGACCAAACCCTTTAACCCGCGTGAATTGGTGGCGCGTGTCAAAGCGCTTTTGCGCCGCGCCAATCGCCAGCCGGAGGCCGATGCGGCTCCCGTGCGCCTCGGCGCGCTGCTGATTGACCCCGCCCGCCATGAAGTGCGCCTCAACGGCCTGCCGCTGAATTTGCGTACCCAAGAATTTGACCTTTTGCTCACCCTGGCAAAACAACCTGGCCGCGCCTTCACCCGTGAACAACTGCTGGAACAGGCCTGGGGTTTTGAATATTTTGGTCTTACCCGCACGGTGGATGTTCACATTGCCCAATTGCGCAAAAAACTGGGCGGGCACGGCCTGAACATTGAAACCGTCACAGGCGTGGGATACAAAATAAAAGATGGCAACTAAGCACTGCGAATGACCTCACTCCGTTCCCGACTTTGGCTGACCTATGTATTCTTGGTGCTGACCGCGCTGAGCGTGGTGGCGGCAATTTTTGTCGTCTACCTGGCGCGCAACCCGCTGGCTTTTCGTCAGGCCGGGGTCAAAATGAGCACCGCCCAAAAACTGCTGAGCGCCCGCCAGGAGGAATGGTCGAACCTGCCGCCGACCCAACTGCAGGCCGCCCTGCAGCGCTTCGACACCGAACTCGACCTGCGCCTGCTGATTGTGACCGCCAAACGCGAACCCGTGGCCGATTCGCGCTCCAGCGCCTCCCCGCTCGAAATCCGCCGCCTGGCGCGGCTGGCGCTGGCCCCGCAAACGGTCAAAGACGCGGCGGGCGGCGTCTGGATCTATTCCACCCGCCGCCTGACCAATGGCAACATTTTGGTGACGGCAGTGCCGCGCCCGGCGCTTTCGGCGCTGGCTATTTTGACCGATGAACTTTTGCCGCCGCTGATTTGGGGCGGCGCCCTGGCGCTGATTCTGGCGCTTTTTTTGGCTTTCGCTGTCGCCCGCTGGGTGGCCGACCCGCTTCAGCAGCTGGTCAACGCCGCCGGAAAATTCTCTGGCGGGCAGGCCAGGCCGCTTCCACTGGCTGGCCCTCAGGAAGTGCGTGAACTGGTCGGCGCCTTCAACAGCATGACGCGCCGCGTCCAGGCCGCCCAGGAATCGCAAAAAGCCTTTGTCGCCAATGTCTCGCACGAAATCAAAACCCCGCTGACCTCCATTCAGGGCTTTGCCCAGGCCCTGCTGGACGGAACTGCGGACAGCCCCCAATCCCGTCAGCAGGCGGCGCAAATTATTTATGATGAATCGGCGCGGCTGCACCGCCTGGCGCTTGGCCTGCTCGATTTAGCGCGCCTGGATGCGGGAACAGCCAACCTTCAGCGTGAGCGCCTGGATTTGCGCGGACTGCTGGAAGCCATAGCCGATAAATTTTCCCCACTGGCCCGCGCCGCCGGGCTGACGCTGACCCTCGCCGCCCCGGCCCTGCCCGCGCTGATGGGTGACGGCGACCGGCTGGCGCAGGTTTTCACCAATCTGGTGGAAAATGCGCTCAAATTTACGCCCCCTGGCGGGCAGATAAACCTTTCGGCGCGCGCCGCGCCGGGCGGCGTGCTTGTCGAAGTTGCCGACAGCGGCGTGGGCATTTCGCCTGAAGCGCAGGCGCATATTTTTGAGCGTTTTTACCAGGCCGACCGTTCCCGTCAGACCGGAAAACAACAGGGCGCCGGGCTGGGGCTGGCGATTGCTCAAGAAATTGCTCACGCGCACGGTGGTAAAATTACCGTCCGCAGCGCCCCCGCTCAGGGCAGCCTGTTCAGCGTCTTTTTGCCGCTGGAAAAAACATAGCAAAAAAACAAGCAGACCGCTTGTTGCCGCTTTCCAATCGAAATTTCCCCTTCCCTGTGTTTCCCACTGTTTCCATAATCATCCCCTGCTACAACGAAGAAAAACGCATCCAGATGGTTTTGGATGCGATTTTTTCGCAGACCTACCCGCTCAATTTGTTGGACGTGACTCTGGCGGATGGACATTCCAGCGATGGCACGCGCCGCGAAATTGAAAGCTTCGCCGCGGCGCACGCCTCGCTGCGGCTGCAGGTGGTGGAAAATGACGCGCGCTCCATCCCCGCGGCGCTGAACTGCGCGATAGCCGCCTCCACCGGCGAAATCATTTTGCGGCTGGACGGCCACTCGCGGCCCGCCCCCGACTATGTGGAAAAATCTGTCGCCGCGCTGCTGGCCGGGGCGGGCGATAATGTGGGCGGCGTCTGGGAAATCCAACCCGGTGACGGAAGCCGCCTGGCCGCGGCCATCGCCATCGCCGCGGCGCACCCGCTGGGGGTGGGTGACGCGCTTTATCGTCACGCCAGACAAGCCGCCGTGGTGGATACCGTCCCTTTTGGGGCCTTCCGCCGCTCGCTGGTGGAAAAAATCGGCGGTTTCGATGAATCGCTGCTTTCCAATGAAGATTATGAGTTCAACGCCCGCATTCGCCAATCTGGCGGTAAAATCTGGCTCGACCCGCAAATCCGCTCGGTATATTTTGCCCGCGCCACGCTGCTCGCGCTGGCGCAGCAATACGGACGCTACGGTTTTTGGAAATGGCGGATGCTGCGCCGCTATCCGGCTACTCTGCGCTGGCGGCAGGCGCTTCCGCCGCTGTTTGTGTTTTCGCTGCTGCTGAATTTGGCGCTGTCTGTTTTTTGGCCGCTCTTCGGCCTGTTTCTGGCGCTGGAACTGACCCTGTACCTGGTTATTTTAACCGCCGCCGGAATACGCGCCGGGGAGCCATTGCTGGCCCTGCCGGTGATGTGGATGCATCTGAGCTGGGGCGCAGGCTTTTTGTGGAGTTTGCTTTCTGGAAGGAAACGCGCTTAAATGGCTTCTGAAAATCTAAGGCAACCCGTTTTGCGTTTGCGCCCCGGCGAACAGAAAGCGTTGATTGTGGTGGGTGACGCCGTTGCCGCCCTGATTGCTTTTTTGGGCGGGGTCTATTTTTGGGCCTCGGCAGACCCGTTTTTGCAATTCTCCCTGCAGTTTTTTCAAAAACGCCTGCAGGGATGGTATTACCTGCTGCCCTTCATCTGGCTGGTGATGCTGGTGGAATTGTACGATTTGCACCGCGCGGCCAACTGGCGCAAAACAGTGCGCGGCCTGATGATTGTGGCCGCGATTGGGCTGGTGGGCTACGCGCTGATTTTCTTCACCACCAATGAGCCAAATTCACTGCCGCGCCGCGGCGTGGCTGGTTTTTTGGTGCTGGCCTTCATTCTCACCCTGGCCTGGCGCTTCATTTACATTCGTCTGTACACCTCGCAGGGGCTGATGGGGCGCGTTTTGGTGGTCGGCGCGGGTGAAAATGGCCGCAGTTTTGCCCAAATGTTCAGGGAACTTGCCCCCGCGCCCTTCAATCTTATCGGCTTCATTGATGACGACCCCGAAAAAGTGGGCACCTCGCTCGAAGGATTTCGCATTTTTGCCGGCAGCGAGCGTTTGCTCGAACTGGTCGAGGAATTCAACATTTCGGATGTGGTGGTGGCGATTACCGGCGAAATGCGCGGCCAAACCTTTCAGGCGCTGCTCGACACGCAGGAACGCGGCGTGGAAGTGACGCGCATGCGCACCATTTACGAAGAACTGATGGGGCGAGTCCCCATTCACCACCTCGAATCGGATTGGGTCATCCGCTCTTTTGTGGACGAGGCCCGCGCCAGCGGCTTCTATCTGATTGCCTCGCGCGCGCTGGATATTCTCGCCGCGTTGGCAGGATTGTTCCTCTTCCTACTCATGCTGCCCTTCCTGTCCCTGGCAATTCTGCTGGACGATGGCTGGCCGATTTTTTACACCCAGGCGCGGCTTGGCAAGGGCGCCAAAGAATTTGAAATGCTCAAACTGCGCACCATGATTAAAAACGCCGAAGCCGATGGCAAGGCCCAGGTCGCCGAGGAACATGACCCGCGTGTGACGCGAGTCGGCCACTTTTTGCGCCGCGCCCGTCTGGATGAGTTTCCTCAGTTTTGGAACGTTCTGCGCGGCGAAATGTCCATGGTTGGCCCGCGCGCTGAACGCGCCGAACTG
>JAVHNW010000012.1:0-7031 GCA_036169755.1 bacterium
CGACCTGACCGTTTTGGCGGTCACGGCAATTTTCTGGCTGCCGCTGATGGGGCTGCTTGGGCTGCTGATTAAAATCACCTCGCCGGGCGGCAAGGCGCTGTTTGTGCAATATCGTACCGGCAAAGGCGGAAAACGCTTTGCCATGTATAAATTTCGCAGCATGGTGCCCAACGCCGAAGAGTTGAAAAAAAAATACGCCCACCTCAACGAACTGCAATGGCCGGATTTTAAAATCACCAATGACCCGCGCATCACCCGCGTGGGGAAATTTTTACGAAAAACCAGCCTCGATGAACTGCCCCAACTGCTCAACGTCATCAAAGGGGAAATGAGCCTGGTCGGCCCGCGCCCGACCTCCTTTGGCGCAGATACCTACAAATTGTGGCACACCGAGCGCCTGGACGTGGTTCCCGGCATCACCGGCCTGTGGCAAATTGTCGGACGCGCCTCGCTCGAATTTGATGACCGCCTGCGTCTCGACATCGCCTACATCGAGCGCCGCAGCCTCTGGCTCGATTTCAACATACTGGTTCAAACAGTCGCGGCTGTTTTTCAGCAGCGTGGAGCGCATTAATGCAAAAAAAAGTAGCCTACATCATGTCCCGATTTCCGCACCTCCCCGAAACCTTCATTTTGCGCGAGATGATGGAAGTGGAAAAACAGGGAATTCTGGTGGTGCTCTACCCGCTGATTGTGCAAAAGCAAAGCGTCATCCACCCCGATGCCGAAAAATGGCTTGGGCGCGCCCATCGTCTGCCCTGGATTTCAAAAGAGATCCTCGCCGCCAATGGGCGATATTTTTTTAAAAACCCCGGGCGATACGCCTCGCTATTTTTTCAGATATGCTGGGGCAATCTCGCCAGCCCCAAGTTTTTGACGCGCGCCCTGGCCTTGTTCCCCAAAATCGTTGGCATGGCCGCCAGGATGCAGGCCGAAGGCGTGGAGCATATTCACGCGCATTACGCCACACATCCGGCGCTGGCTGCCTGGCTCATCCACCATCTGACCGGCATTCCGTACAGTTTCACCGCCCACGCCCACGATATTTATGTTGACCGGACGATGCTGGCGCCTAAAGTGCGTGACGCCGATTTTGTCGTGGCAATTTCGGCTTTCAACCGTCAGTTTTTGGCGAGGCATTTGGGTGACTGGACGCTGGAAAAAACGCAGGTAATTCACTGCGGCATTCAACCAGAGCGTTACCAACCGGCGCCGAAAAAAAATAACGCGCGTTTTGAACTACTCAGCATTGGCAGTTTGCAGCCGTACAAAGGGCAGGCCTACCTGGTGGATGCCTGCGGGCTGCTGCTGGAGCGTGGATTCAATTTTCGCTGCCGCATCGTGGGCGGTGGCGAGTTGATGCCCCAGCTGGAACAACGTATTCGGGCGCGTGGGCTGGCTCAGCGGGTGATTTTGACCGGGGCGCAGACTCAAGAATCCGTGGCCCACATGCTGTCGGAAGCGGATTGTTATCTCCAGCCGAGCATCATCACGTCCTCAGGAAAAATGGAAGGAATCCCCGTTTCCATCATGGAGGCGCTGGCTTGTGCGCTGCCGGTGGTGGCTTCGGATATTTCGGGCATTTCTGAGCTGGTGCGCCCAGGCGAAACTGGCTGGTTGGTGCCAGAAAAAAATGCGGAGGCGTTGGCCCAGGCGATTTTGGACGTTGCGCGGCAGCCAGAGGAAGCTGCCCGCCGCGCCGGCCTGGGGCGCGAGTTGGTTCTGCGTGAATTCGGAATTTCGGAGAATATTCGTCTTCTTTCTCTATTGCTTAACAAATCTGTAAGGTCTATAATGTGAAGTAGTGATAAGTATCCAATTTTGCGCTTTGGGCGCGACGTGACTCAAGGAGAGAGAGATGGAAATTCGTTTATACATGGAAATGCTGCGGCGCAGTTGGTGGATTATTGTCTTGACGGTTCTCGTGGCGCTGATTGCCTCGCTGGGCAGTTCGTACCTGACGACCCCAATGTACCAATCGAACGCTCGTTTTATCGTCAGCCCCAACCCCGACCTGATTACTGGAAAAGACGTGGTCAATAGCCTGGCTGCGCTCGACAAACGTTCCATCCTTTCCACCTACGCCGAATTTTTGAGCAGCCGCCGCATTTTTGTGGAGACTCTTCAGGGCCTGCAACTAACCACAGATTCCGTGTCGGATTACACGGTGACGACGGTGGTTTTGCCCGAGGCCGCGATTTTGGAAATGACCGTCACCGGCCCCGACCCGGTGCTGGTGGCCCTCTTGGCCAACAGCATTGGTCAGCGGGCGATTGAATATATCAGCCTGTTTTACAGCGCCTATGACATCAGCGTACTCGATTCGGCCATCCCCGCCGAATCGCCGTATGCGCCGCAGCCGGTGCGTGATGCGGCGCTGGCGCTTGGCCTGGGCCTGGTGGGCGGCGCGGCGCTGGCAATTTTGAGCGAACAACTGCGTATTCCGCTGGAAAGTTACCGTCAGCGTTTGCGCGTAGACAACGAAACGGAAGTTTTCAACAGCCGCTATTTCCGCACTTTGCTGGATGCCGAAATTTCATCCAAGCCCAATGATTTGCTTTCGGTGGGCATCGTGGACGTGGCGGGTTTGCAGGAAGTGCTCGAAACCCTGCCGCCGGTTGCTGCTCAACGCCTGCTGCGTAAAGTGACAGGAGTTTTGCGCAAGGAACTACGCGGCAATGATGTGATTGGCCGCTGGAGCGAAACCAGTTTCATCGTCATGCTGCCGACCACGCCCGGAACTGCCGCCGCGCGTACTTTTCAACGCATTTACCAGGCTTTGCTGGAGCCGGCTGAAGTTCAGGGTTACGGCATGACGGTGACGATGGACCCGCATATCGGCGGCTCCGTTTTCAGCAATGACCTGACGTCTGAAGAACTGCTGGCCCAGTCGCAGAGTGCGCTCGAACAGGCGCGCCGCGACCCCGAAAAGCCCGTCTACATCTGGCAAATGAAAAGCCCCTTCTGGGCCTCCAACGATTGAGCCGCCCGATGCTTTCGCAACGCTTACCATCCCGCCCCGCAACCTGGGCTTTTCCCGCCGCCTTCGGTCTGATGGCTGTTTTGCTGGGCGGCCTGACCGGCGTGGCTGTCGTCTGGCTGGGAAAACCGCTCTGGGCGGTGGCTGGGGTGCTGGGCATGTTCCTCGCCCTGATTTCGATGCTCAACGCCGAAGTCGGCCTGCTTGGCCTGCTTTTCATCACCTTCATTCGTCTTTCCGATGTGCTGGTCAAGTTTTATGGATTGCCCTCCATTGCCAAAGTTTTCATCGGGCTGATGTTGGTGGGGATTGCCCTGCGCTGGTTCTTTTATCGCCTGCCGCCGCGCGGCTGGTTGCGGGCCGCGCTGCTGGTGGGGTTGTGGGGGCTGATGGTTTTTACCTCCCTGATTTACGCCACCAATTTTGAGCGCAGCTACAATGCGCTGGATGACTTCATCAAAGACGGCCTGATAGCGGTGATTGTCGTCGTGCTGGTTCAGCGCAGAGAAATGTTCCGCTGGTCGTTTTGGGCGCTGATTGCGGCGGGTCTGTTCATGGGCGGGTTGAGCGTTTACCAATACCTGACGGGAACCTATGCCAACAATTACGGCGGTTTCGCCCAGGCTGTGCTCATGAACATTGTCGGCCAAAGCAGCGACTATCGCATCGGCGGGCCCTACGGCAGCCCCAACGTTTATGCCCAAATCATGGTGGCGATTGTTCCGCTGGCGTTGGAGCGTTTTCTGTCTGAGCGCAATCACCTGCTCAAATTGCTTGCCGCGCTGGCCCTGGCAGCCATCGGGTTGACGGTGATTTTCACCTTCTCGCGCAGCGGATTCATCTCACTGGCCCTGGCTGTTGGCCTGTTCATGCTTTGGCGCCGCACCCAATTTGGCACCTACATCATTTTGGCGGCGCTGGCCTTTGCCTTGATTTCTTTCGCGCCGCAGCAATACACCCAGCGTCTGGGCACGCTTACCGATCTTTTCGCGGACCCGACCGCCGCCCAATCTGAATATTCCTTTCGCGGACGCACCAGCGAGGCCATGGTTGGCTGGATGATGTTCATTGACCACCCATTGTTGGGAGTCGGCGCCAAAAACTACTCCGAGTTTTACCAGGCCTACTCCCGCCGCCTCGGCATTGACCCGCGCGCCGAAAACCGCTCCGCCGCCAGCCTCTACATCGAAATTGCCGCCGAAGAAGGTTTGGTTGGGCTTGTCATTTTCGGCATCCTCGTCATCAGCCTGTACACTGGCCTGAACAGCGCGCGCCGCGCCTTTGAACGCCTGCAAAACCCCGTCATGGTCAGCATGACGGTCGCCGTCACCATCAGCCTGACGGTTTACCTGACTTCAGCCGTGTTCATTAACAGCGCCTATCCGCGTCCATTTTGGATCTTGGTTGGCCTGGCGCTGGCCTTTCCGGTTTTTGCCGAGACCTTCTCCGAGTCGCATTTCAAACGCGCCGCCAATGACTGATGTCTCCTACGCCCAATCCGCTGTCAAAGGCACGCTGTGGACGTATGCTTCCTATTACAGCGGGAAAATCATCGTTTTTCTCAGCACCATTTTGCTGGCCAACCTGCTCACCAAAAAAGACTTTGGCGTGGTCGGCTTTGCGCTGATGGTGATTGGCTTTCTGGATGTACTCAGCGATTTGGGCATCGGCCCGGCAGTGGTGTACGAGCGCGAAAATCCGCGCGCGGGCAGCACCGCTTTTTGGATTAACCTGGCGATGAGCCTTGCCCTGTTTGCCTTGGCCTGGTTCGCCGCCCCATTGACGCTATATTTTTTTGAAGACCCGCGCGCTGTAGACGTGCTGCGCGCGCTGGCGCTCACCTTTCCCATCACCGCCTTCAGCAACATCCACGCCAATTTATTGACCAAAGCCCTGCAATTCCGCCGCAAATTCATCCCCGATTTTGCGCGCGCCGTTGCCAAAGGGCTTTTCTCCGTCCTGTTTGCCCTGCTCGGCCTGGGCATTTGGAGCCTGGTTTGGGGACAAATTTTTGGCACCCTGGCAACCGTCTTCGCCTACTGGCTGGTTTTTCCCTGGCGCCCGCGCCTCGAATTTGATGGCGCCATCGCCCGCCGCCTGCTTCAATTTGGCAAAAACGTGGTTGCAGTGGATGGGCTGGCCTCCATTTTACTCAATCTCGATTTTCTCTTTGTCGGCACTTTTCTGGGCAGCGAGGCGCTCGGCGTCTACAGCCTGGCCTTTCGCCTGCCCGATTTGCTGATTACCCAATTCGCCACCTCCGTCAGTTCCGTGCTTTTCCCCATTTACGTCAAAATGCGCGAACAGGCCGATTCGCTTGGGCGCGGTTTCCTGACCACGCTGCGCTATGTTTCCATGGTGACCATCGCCCTTGGCGTGGGTCTGCTGCTGGTGGCCGATTCCTTTGTCCGCAGTTTCCTTTCGGCGCAATGGGTGGAAGCCATCCCCGTCATTCAGGCGATTGCGCTCTACGCCATGTTTTTTTCGCTGGCGTATAACGCGGGCAGTTTGTACAAAGCCACCGGCAAACCCCATATTTTGACTCAACTGGCGCTGGCGCGGCTGGCGCTTTTGGCGCCCACGCTCTACGTCGCCTCGGCGCTGATTGGCAACATTCGCGCCGTTGGCTACGGTCACGCCCTGGTCGCCCTGATTTCTGGCCTGCTCAATTTGATAGTCGCCGCGCGCATTGCCGGAGTGCATTTTGTGGATGTGCTGGATGCCCTGCGCCCAGCGACAGTCAGCGGCCTGGGCATGGCGCTCGTTGTTGGGGGAATGACCAATTTCTCTGCCGGATGGCCTGCCCCGCTCCAACTGATTGTTTTTTCGCTGACGGGCGGCGCGGTCTACCTCGTCCTGCTGCTGGCTCAACAGCCCGAGCTTTTTTCCAGCCTGCGTCAGTTGGCGCTTTCGGCGCGCAGACGCGCGTGAAAAAGCCTGTTCCCCCTCATCCATTCTCCCTTGCGCGAAAAATCACCCATGAAAATTGCCCAAGTAATTGACACCCTCGATTGGGGCGGCGCCCAAAAAATGATGACCGCCCTCACCAGCGCCCTGCTTCCGCTTGGCGTGGAAGTGGCTGTTTTCAGCCTGGACAGCCGGCCCGACCCCAGCGCGGTGTTCGTCTCGCAGCTGCGCGAAATGGGCGTTGAAGTTTGTCTTTGCCCCGGCGAAGGTCTGTTCAATTTTTCGCGAGCGCGTCACCTGGCCCAAAAATTGCGCGATGGTCATTTTGACCTGGTGCAAACCTATCTGACGTATGCCAACATCCTCGGCGCGCTGGCCGGACGCATGGCCGGGATTCCCGTCATCGCCTCCATCCGCTCGGCGGCGATTGACCCGCGCCACTATCACCCCCTCCGTCACCGGTTGGAATCGCTTTCCCTGCGTTTTTTGGTGCGTGGAATTTTGGTCAACGGCTACTCGATTGCCGAATTTCATCAGCAGCGGGTGGGGAAAACGCCCATTCGAGTCATCCCCAACGCTGTCAGCCTGCCGCCCCTGGTTTCGCCAGAAGAACGTCAGCGGGCGCGGCGTGAACTTGTCGGCGGGCGCACTGGCCCGCTCGTCATCAGCGTGGGGCGTCTCTCGCGCGCCAAAGGCTATCCCGATTTGCTGGACGCTTTTGCCACCATCCTTCCCGATTTTCCCGACGCCTCGCTGGTAATTGTCGGCAGCGGCGAGATGGAAACCGAGCTGCAAGTTCAGGCCGCCAACCTTGGCCTGCAAGACAGCCTTTTTCTGACCGGCGCCCGCCAGGATATTCCGCCCTTGCTGGCCGCCAGTGATTTGTATGTCAGCGCCTCGCATTGGGAAGGGATGTCGGTGGCCCTGCTGGAAGGCATGGCGGCGGGCCTGCCCGTGGTCGCCACCTATGTTGGTGATGCGCCCTACATGGTCACCCGCGAAAGCGGCACGCTTGTCGCGCCGCGCTCGCCCGAAGAATTGAGCCGCGCCATGCGCGCCATGCTCGAAAATCCAGAGTTGATGCGCCGCGTTGGGCAGGCCGCCCGTCAGCGCGTGGCAGAAAATTACAGCGCCGACAGCTGGG
>JAVHNW010000013.1:0-6956 GCA_036169755.1 bacterium
GCTTTCGCAAACTGCTCGACTACAACAAATTTTTCTACTTCGCCACCATCACCCGTCTCGATTCGCTTTTGCTCGGCGCGTTAATCGCCATCGCTTTCCAATCCGAAACGCCAAAAAAATGGCTCAAGCCGTTGGCCGCGCCCGTTTTTGCGCTTTCCCTGGGGCTGGTGATTTTCTTCGCCTCGCTCCAACCCGATTCGCCGCTGGTTGATAACTATCTGATGTACACCTGGGGCTACAGCCTGATTGCCATTGCCAGCGCCGCCCTGATTGTGATGCTGACCAGTTACGCCGAAACGCATCCGCTGCGGGTTTTCTTTCGCGGCGCGGCGTTGCGTTTTTTGGGCAACTACAGTTACGCCATTTATCTATTTCACATTTTGCCCCTGCTCATTTTTCAACGCCTGTTTGCCCAAAGCCAGGGGCTGACGGCCTGGCTGACCTTCAACGCGCTCACCCCACTCGTCACCATTTTGCTGGCGCTGCTCTCGTGGAATTTACTCGAAACCCGCATGTTGGCGCTCAAAAAATACTTTGAATACGCCTAATCTTGCACACCGTCAAAAAGGGCAATACAATTCAACCATGGAAAACATCTCGATTGAAATCCCTGCCGAAATTCTTGCCGCCGCGCAGACCACGCCAGAAGAATTAAAACGCTCGCTGGGCCTGCGCTGGTACAGGCAAGGGAAGCTTTCCCTGGCCCAGGCCGCCGCGCTGACAGCGCTCCCGCCCGAAAAAATTTCCAGCCTACCCGAAGCGCTGCTCGGCCTGGACGAATTTCTCGACTGGGCCTCGCACGACCTAAAAACCCCGCTCAACGCCGTCATCGGCTTCAGCAAAGTTGTGCTGAAGGGCATTGACGGCCCGGTGAACGAGATTCAGGCCACAGATTTGGCCTCGGTCCACGCCAACGGGCAGAAAATGCTGACCTACATGAATCACCTGGTAGACGCCGCCCGCCTCAATCGCGGCAGCATCAGCCTGAAATTGGAAGAAGTGGAAATCGCCGCGCTGGCCGAAGAAACGCTGGCGCGCTGGCAAACCCAAAACCCCGGCAAAGAAACTTTCTTTCTCTCGCTGGTGGCGCCCGAAAACCCGCGCATCCTGGCGGATGCGCCGCGCCTGCGCCAGGCGCTGAATGACCTGCTCAACTTTGCCGCGCTGCATCTAGAAAAAGAAGGCCGCCTGACACTGGAAATGGAAGCACGCGAACCCGGCTGGCTGGCCTTTCAACTGCGCGCCACCGGCCTGAAAAGCCGCGCCATCCCCAAGGTGGACAGCGAATTGGCGGCCTTTGTCGCCCGAGGACTGCTGACCCTGCACGGCGGGCGCCTCGAAAAAATGCAGGAAGAAACTGACGGCGCGCGCGTGCAGTTTTCCCTCCCCAGCGCCTCACACTGACAGACCACAGGTCACGCCCAAAGCGCGGCCTGTTTTTTCCCTCATGGACTCAAAAACCCTCTCCCTGCTCGAATACCCCAAAATTTTGGCGCGCCTGGCCGCGCATTGCGATTTTTCGGCCTCGGCGGCGCTGGCAGCCGCCCTCCAGCCCAGCGCTTCCTACGACCTGGCAAAACTGCGCCAACAGGAAACCAGCGAAGCGCGCTGGCTGATTGCGGCGCAGGATGTCGGCATCGGCGGCGCGCGCGACATGCGCGAAAAAGTGGAACTGGCGCGGCGCGGCGGCATCCTCGAAGCCCAGGATTTGCTGGATGTCAAATCCACGCTGATTGCCTGCCGCGAGTTGAAAAAAGCGCTGGAAAAAAACGCCGCACGCGCCCCGCGCCTGGCCGAAATGGCGCTGGAACTGCCCCTGCCTGGCGGCGTGGTGGACGCCATCAGCCGCGTACTTTCTGACAAAGGCGAAGTGCTCGACAACGCCTCGCCCAAACTGGCCGCCCTGCGCCGCGAATTAAAAACCTCGCATGAAAGGCTGATGAGCCGCCTGCAAAAATACATCAGCGACCCAAAAAGCGTCTCCATGCTGCAAGACGCGCTGATTACCCAGCGCGACGGGCGCTACGTCATTCCGCTGCGGGCCGAATTCAAGGGGCAAATCAAATCCATCGTCCACGACCAATCGGCCAGCGGGGCAACGCTTTTCGTCGAGCCGCTGGCCGTTGTCGAGCTGAACAACAGCTACCGCGAGACGCAAATCGCTGAACGCAATGAAATTTTGCGCGTACTGAGCGAAGTTTCCCTGCAGGTCGGCCTGGCCGCAAGCGAAATCATCCCCGGCATCAGCGCCCTGGCCGAGCTCGACCTGGCTTTTGCCAAAGCCAAATATGCCGAAGAAATTCGCGCCAGTGAGCCAATTTTGCACCGCGCAACACCAGCCGCGCCCGTCATCAAACTGTACCGCGCCCGTCACCCCCTGCTCGACCCGGCCAGCGCCGTCTCCAACGATATTGACCTGGCGCCCGACACGCGCGCCGTCATCATCACCGGGCCGAACACCGGCGGAAAAACTGTCGCGCTCAAAACCATCGGCCTGCTGGCGCTCATGGCGCAGAGCGGCCTGCACATCCCGGCCCAAAGCGGCTCTGAAATCTGCCTCTTCGAGGCTGTTTTTGCCGACATCGGTGACGAGCAGTCCATCGAACAATCACTTTCCACCTTCAGCGGCCACATCACCAACATCATCCGCATTCTGAAAAAAATTGACGCGCGCTCGCTGGTCATTTTTGACGAATTGGGCGCCGGAACCGACCCGCAGGAAGGCGCGGCGCTGGCGCGAGCAATTTTGCAGCACCTGCTGGAAAGCGGCTGCGCCGTCTTTGTCGCCACCCACTACCCCGAGCTGAAAAATTTCGCCCACAGCACCGAGGGCGTGGTCAACGCCTCGCTGGAATTTGACGTAGCGACCCTGCGCCCAACCTACCGGCTGACGCTCGGCCTGCCAGGCCGCTCCAACGCCCTGGCGATTGCCGCCCGCCTCGGCCTGCCAGAGACGATTATCGCCGCTGCCAAAAGCGCGGTGGACCCGGAGAATTTACGCGCCGACAAGTTGCTGGACGACATTCGCAAAGAACGCAATCGGGCCAGCCGCGAGCGCGAAAAAGGCGAAAAAGCCCGCACTCACGCCGAGGAGCTTCAGCGCGAGCTGGCCGCCCGCCTCGAAAAAATCGAAGATGAGCGCCGCGAAACCATCGCCCGCGCCAAAGCCGAAGCCGAAATGGAAGTGGAAGTATTCAAGCGCAATTTGGGCAGATTAAAAGCCGACTTGAAAAAACTGCGCCTGCCGCTGGCGACAGTGGAAAAACTGGAAGAAAAAGTGGAGGCGCTGGAAGAAAAAGCCGCCGCGCCAGTGGAGAGAAAAACTTCCTGGCGCGAGAACCCGCAATCGGCGGCGGAGGACCGTTCCGGCGGCGCGTTCCGGCTGGGCGAAAAAGTCATCCTGCGCGGGCTGGGCAGCGAGGGCATCCTCAGCGCCTTGAGCGAAAGCGAGGCCGAAGTGCAAATCGGCGGCCTGCGCATCCGCGCCAGGCTGGGCGAAATTCAGCGCAAGTTGGATACGCCGGAAAATCGTCTGAGCAGCGCCGGACAAAAACCAAAAATCGAAAAGCAAAGCGCAAAAAGCGAATCGCCAGAGCTGCGCCAATCGCCGGGGCTGGAACTCGACCTGCGCGGTCAGCGCGCCGAGGATGCGCTGTTAATGCTGGAAAGTTACCTCGACAAAGCCTACCTGTCGGGGCTGCCGTTTGTGCGCATCATTCACGGCAAAGGCACGGGAAAATTGCGTCAGGAAGTGCGCGCCGCGCTGAAGGAAAATGCGCAAGTCGCCACGTTTGAGGAGGGTCTGCCCAGCGAGGGCGGTGACGGGGTGACGGTGGCAAAAATGGTGAAGGACTGAAGCGAAAAAACGCCCGCGGACAGGAAATCCTATCTGCGGGCGTTTTGTTTTTGCGGGGGCGATTAAGGCTGGGGGGTTGGGGTTTGCGGTGAATAAACCGGCCCGCCCACGTCCTGAATCGGCACGGTGGTGATGGCGGTATTTTCGCTGGTAACAAAATTGTAGACGCCGTAGAGCATGGCGGCGCTCAACACAATTGCTATCGGCCAATAAATACGCTGGCGTTTGGCGAGGGTTTTGGCGTCAACGATTGGTTTGTCGGCGCCCGCTTTGATGTCGGCCAATTCGAGCGGATGCTCGTGCAGCATTTCTTCTTCGGTCAGATGGCCGGTCCACATGGATTTGTTGAAGGTTTTCAGGTGAACGCCGTAGAAATGCCAGAGCAAAATTGCCAGCACGGCCAGCACGGCTTCGGCGCCGTGGGCCGCTTTGGCGGCGGGGATGAATTCGCCCGGCAGCAGGCTGGTGGTGGCGATGGGATTCCACATCATGTAGCCGGTAATCGCCATCACCAGGGTTCCCCAAACGAAGGCCCAATATTCGGCTTTTTCTTCAAAGCCGAAACGGCCAATTTGCGGGCGGGTTTTCGCCAGCCCCAGGTTGTAGAGAAAGGCTTGCAGGGCGTCTTTGGCGTCTTGCAGGCTGGGCAGCATCGTCAGGCGGGCGCGCTCAACGTAAAACTTGTAGCCGAACATCATCAGGTGGTAAATCGTTCCGAGCATCAAGATGGTGGCGGCGATGTGATGAATCTGGCGCAAGTTATCCACACTACCGAAGAAACTGACAATCGCCTGGGAAATGCCGCTGTTGGGATATTTTTGCGGCAGCCCGGTCAGCCCCAGGGTGGAGAAGGAGGTCAGCATGACCACATGCTCAATGCGGCGCAGCAAAGGGAAGCGCTCGTAGGTACGGGGGTTCTGGCTCATGCGTGATTCTTTCCTTTCCGGCGGTCAATCATCCGCCGCACAAAATCAGAAATGACAAAAATCGCCATGCCGCCCAACACGGTCGGAATGAGGAATTGGTAAAACAAGTTGATGTAATACACGATGGGATATTTGGTTGGGCTGGCGATGTAATGACCCATCCAGGCGTCAGGGAAATTTTCATTCAGGCCAGGGTGACACTGCTGACATTTAACCAACAGATTCTTCTTGATGGAGATACCGGTAGTGGGGTCATCCACCCGGCTGATATTGTGGATGCCGTGGCAATCGGTGCAGACGGCCTTGTTGGTCGGCAGGCCAGGGTCGGTATTTTCAAAGAGGGTGACGGTTGTACCGTGAAAATCAGAGACGTAGGTGCTGTACACCTGGGTGGGCAGCCCGTACTTATCCATGATGGCCGGGTTGGTGTGGCATTTGGCGCACAATTTCGGCGTCTCATTGCGGAATTGCACGGTCGTGGGGTTTTGAATATCATGCACGCCATGGCAATCGGTACAGGTAGCGACATCGGTGTTGCCTTCGCCTATCAGCGCCGAGCCGTGAACGCTGGTCTGGTAAGTCTCATAGATGGCGTTGTGGCATTGAGCGCAGGTGGCGGCCACGTCCACTTTGGTCATTTCAGCGATGGGGCGCGTTTCGTGCGGATTGTGGCAATCCGCGCAGGCGGCGGCATCCAGGTTGCCAGCGTCTCTTGCGGCTTGATGGACTGACTGCATCGTCTTGCCATTTTCATCCGCGTGACACTGTTGGCAATTTTGGCTGAATTGTGTGGTGACCTCGCGCAGTGACTTGGCCGTTCTTTGCGGGTGAGGAAAAGCGGTAATATCACTATGGCAAGCCGCGCAAGCAACTTCCTTGGCGCCGTGCGCGCTGGTTTTAAAGGTTTCACCGTTTACATACAAAGAGAGCGTCTCACCGCTTTCCAGCGGAATTTGCATCGCCTGTTGGGCATGACAGGCCAGGCACATTTCATTTTTCGGCGCATCCGCCTGAGCCGCCGGGCGAGGCGACTGCGCCGCAGACACCGGCCAGGTCATCAACCCCGCCACCACGACAACCGCAGCCAGGCCCAGAAACATGAATCCCATTCCCGCCTGGCGCGCTCTAAAAAAATTATTTTCTCGTTTCATCGCATTCTCCTGAGGCAAAATCATTCAACGGGCAGATTATAGCCGCAGAACGAGTATGAGAAAATGATTAATTGTCCTCAGTGTTTGAGATAAATGTCACAATTCCCCGCAAATTGGTCTAATTACAGAATCATCTAAGAAAGCAAAAAAGCGGGAGCGCCAATGCGCTCCCGCCAGGTTTTGACAACCCGATAACAGAAACTTATTGCTGCGAGGCAGCCAACGCCTTCATCAGGCGGCTCTTGCGACGGGCGGCATTATTTTTGTGAATGACGCCCTGCTGAGCGGCCTTGTCGAGGCTGCTGATGGCCTGCAAAATGGCATCCTTCGAGACCGCGGCATCGCTGCCTGTCAGGCTGGCGCGGGCCACGCGCACTGCAGCGCGCGCAGTACCGCGGACGACACGATTGCGCAGACGACGTTTATCGTTCTGCTTGTTACGTTTAATTTGAGACTTAATGTTAGCCAAAGGACTTCCTCCAAAAGATCGTTACTATCACAGCGGGGCGGGATTGTAACCCAGGCAGATAATTTTGTCTAGACTCGCGCGGACAAAACAACCATTCCAAGTTTTAAAAAATGCAACTATTCCGCCTTCACCCTAGCCCCGTCGCCTCTCCCGACGGGGTAGGGGAAAAAACGCAAATTTAATGCTGCCGGAACGGTTACCTTTTTTATTTATCCACCTCGGCTTGCAGGGCGGGGCGCAGAGTTTCAAAATCGAGGCCGTTGGCGCTGGCGTAATCCTTGACGGTCATGGCCGGGTCGGGCATGGGCGCGCCAATCAGATTTTCGATGACGGCTTGCGGGACGCCCCAGGCCAGCAACTCGCCAAAGGTAGTCTTCCCTTTGACCGTGGTCTCCGATTCGGCGGCGGCGGGAGTAGGGGTCACGGAGGCCGCTTCCGGCGCGGGGGCGGTTTCACCTGCCGCCAGAGTATGATTCTCCAGGAAGGCGAGGCGCTCCGGGGGCAGAGTTCCCAATTCACGCAAAATCTGCGCGGCGGATTGGGGCAGGTAGGTC
>JAVHNW010000014.1:0-6953 GCA_036169755.1 bacterium
GCCAGGATGAGATTTAACGCCTGCTGAATTTGCCACTCGGTGAACGGGTCAATGCTGGCGGTGGCCTCGTCCAGGATGAAAATGGCCGGTTTCTGCGCCAGGACACGCATCAGCGCAACCAGTTGACGCTGCCCCATGCTCAGGCGCGCGCCGCGCTCGCCGACAGCGGTTTCCAGGCCATTCGGCAGAGTCTCCAGCCATTCGCCGTCGCCAATCTGACGGGCGATGGTCAAAATTTCCGCCTCGCTGACGCCTGGCGCGGCGTAGCGGATGTTTTCGGCAACCGTGCCGGAAAACAAAAAGGGCGACTGGGAAACGATGCCCAACTGCCGCCGGTACTGCTGTAAATCCAACTCGCGGATGTCCATCCCGTCAATCGTCAGCCGCCCGCTTTGAAATTCGTAGAAGCGGGCAATCAATTTGGCGATGGAGGATTTTCCCGCGCCGGTGTGACCCACCAGCGCGAGGGTTTCTCCGGCGGCGATGTTCAGGCTGAAGCCGGAGAGAATTGTCTCCTTGTCGGTGTAGCGAAAACCGACTTTGTCGAAGAGAATGGCCCCTTTCAGCGGGGGAACGCTCAATTTTTCGCGCTGAATCACATTCGGGTCGGCGTCTATCAGGGCGAAGGCGCGCTCGGCGGCGGAGAGTCCGCTTTGAATCTGAGCCCAAAACGAGGTCAGATTCAAAATGGGGAACATGAAATAATCCAGTGAGTTGATGAACAAGTACCAGGCGCCCACCGTCAGCAGGCCGGTCGCCGCGCTCCAGCCGCCCGCGTAGACCAGGATGCCGACAAAAATGCCGGTGACGGCGTTCAGCACTGGAAAAACCAGTGAAAGCACAAAGCCGCGCCGCACGTTGACGCGGTACGACTGCTGGTTGGCGCTGTCGAAGGCGTCGAAGATGCTGCCTTCCTGCCGAAAGTTTTTGGCGACGGCGATGCCGCTGACGGTTTCTTTGATGGTGGCGTTGACATCGGCCATGGCCTGCATCCCGCGTTTGGTGACCATGCGCGCCAGGCTGCGAAAGCCCATGGCGATGGCGAAAACAACCGGCATGAAACCCAGCATGATGAGAAAAAGCCGCCATTCGGTGCGCGCCAGCACCACACCCAAAATGACGGTTTGCGCCAACTGGGAGGCGACATCGGTGATGATGACCACCAGCTGGCCGAAATCGTTGGTGTCGCTGGTGATGCGGCTGACGATGCGCCCGCTGGAAAATTGGTCGTAAAACGAGAGGTCGTGTTCGGCGGCGGCGGCAAAGGCTTTGGCGCGCAGCCCCAGCACCACGTCTCCGACAGCGCGTACCGTCAGGCTGCGGCGCAGCCAGTTCAGCCCCCAGTTCAGCAGGGCAATCAGCGTCATGCCGCCGCCCACCAGCGCAATCGCCTGAGGGCTGGGCTGCTCCTTGAGCAAATCCATGATGGCGCTGACGATGACGGGCAGGGCTGCGCCCAGCGCGGCCATCAGTATCACCAGGGCGATGATGGCGCTCATCCGTTTTTTTTGTGGGAGAAAATAGCCAATCATGCGCCGCGCCAGTTCGCGGTCGGTGTATTGGCGGTCATATTTTTCGTTGTTCAATCCGGCAAAGAAACCCATTTTAGCATCCAGTGGTCGGTGATTAAGTTTGTTGGAAAATCGGGTGGGGAAATGCGCCGCGCTTGATTATTCCCGGAAAATTCTCGCGTAGGCATCCGAACTTTTCATCAGGTCATTGTGGCTGCCGATGGCGGCGATTTGCCCCTGGCGCAGCACGATGATTAAATCGGCCCAGCGAATCTGGCTCAGGCGGTGCGTAATCAGCAGGGTGGTGCGTCCCTGGGCGGCGGCAGAAATCGCCCGCTGAATCTTGTCCTCGGTGGCCGAGTCGATGGCGCTGGTTGAGTCGTCCAAAATGAGAATGCGCGGATCGGTCAAAAAGGCGCGCGCCAGCGCCAGGCGTTGACGCTGCCCACCGGAAAGCGTCACCCCGCGCTCGCCGATGACGGTCTGGTAGCCCTGGTCAAAGGACTGAATGAACTCATGCGCCTGGGCCGCCTGCGCCGCCGATTGGATGACTTCCTGCGCGGCGCCCGGCCTGCCGAAGGCGATGTTGTCGCTGATGCTGCGCGAAAACAGAAAAATATCCTGCTCAATCATCGAAATTTGCGAGCGCAGCGAGGCCAGATTCCAATCGCGCACATCCACTCCGTCCACCAAAATTTGTCCGGCGCTGGCGTCGTAGGTGCGGTTGACCAGCCGCACCAGCGAGGTTTTTCCCGCGCCGGTTTGTCCCACAATGGCGACTGTTTGGCCGGGGCGCACCTTGAAGGAAATATCTTTGAGCACTTCCTCGCCGTAGCCAAAACGCACATGGCGGAATTCAATCTCGCCACGCAAGGCGCCGCTGTAGCCGCTGGCGTTTTGGCCCAGGTTATTTTCGCGGTTCATCAGTTCCAGCACGCGCCGCGCGCCGGAAAGCCCCATCGAAACCTGCGTGTAGGCCCAGGTGGAGGTGAAGGTGGGAAAATCGAGCATACGCAGCAGGCCGAAATAGCCAATCACCTGGCCGGTATTTAACAGCCCGGCGCGGAAGAGAATCAGCGCGTGGGTCAGCCCGGCGGCGATGGCGATGCCGTACAGCAAAAAGGCGATAAAGCGCGCTTCGGTGTCACCCTGCCGGATGAAAGCATCGCGCACGCGCTGGGCGTTGAGAACGAATTTCTCCACCTCGGCGTTTTCCTGCGCCGCGCCCTTGACCGTCTCCACCCCATCCAGCGACTCGGACAAGTGCGTGTTCATTTCGCCGAAGGAGGCGCGCACCTCGTCCGAAATCGGTTCCAGATTGGTCAGGTAGCGCGCCAGCGCCAGAAAATAAATTACCGCAAAAGCCAGCGGAGTTGCCAACAGCGCCGGGTGATACCTCGGCGCGGCCAAAATAGGCATCACCAAAAAGAAAAATGAACCAATCACCAGGTTGATGCCGGGGCTGAACATCAGGTTGATTTCGCGCACATCGTTGGTGGCGCGCGCCATCGTATCGCCAACCGGCTGCAGGCTGTGAAAAGTCATACTTTTTCCCAACAGCGAAATATACATTTCATCGCGGATTTCGCGTTCCAGCCGCTGACCGAGCAGTTCTGCGCCAAAGTTGCGCCCCAACTGCAGCACGCCGCGCACAATCTGCGTGCCGCCAATCAGCAGCGCCAGCGGCAGTAAAACGCTGGTATCCGGCGTGGGTTTGAGCATGGCGTTGAATGCGTCACCCACCAGCAGCGGCACTACCGCCGCCAGCGCCGCATTGCCAAAAGCGCCGAGCAGCAGCATGATGATAATTCCCCAATGTTGGGTGGCGTGGGAAGCAATCCAGCGCGCTGCGCCAGAGCGATTAAAAGATGGGCGCTCAATCGTAAATTCTGCCAGGGAAGTCATGGGAGTTGTAAGGGTTGAATGGGAGAATAAGTAGAACAATTGTATCAGGATTTGACAAAAGAAAACCGGCGGAGAGGCCGCCGGTTGCTGGTTTCACCCGCTGCGTGCTGGGAGGCGTCAGGCAATCATCTCCAGGCTGACCTGCCAGAGTTTTTCGGCAACGGCCTGGTCGTAACTGGCCGGGTCCGAATCGACCGCCTTGCAGTCGCTGAAATATTTTCCGCTGACACCCTCCACTTTGGGCGAGGCGGCCAGGTAAATGCTAGTTTCCGCTCCTTTTTCGGGCGAGCGGGCAAAAACCTGCATCAGTTTGACGCCCCAGCGCAGCAGCCCGGTATTATTCATCGCAAAGCCGGTGGAAACAAAACCCGGATGCAGGGCATTGGCGGTTACTTTGGAGCCTTCCAGTTTGCGCGCCAACTCATAGGTGAAAAGCGCATTCATTAACTGGGAGCGTCTGTAGGCGATGAAACTGCTGTAACTTTTTTCGCCTTGCAGGTTGTCAAAATCCAGCGCCTGGCCGCGATGCGCGTCAGATGAAACATTCACCACTCGCGCCGCCGGGCTGGCTTTCAGCGCATCCAGCAGCAGCATCGTCAAATGAAAATAGTTGAGGTGATTGAGCGCGAAGGTCATTTCCAGCCCATCCGCCGAAAGTTGGCGGGTGGAGAAAATGGCCCCGGCATTGTTGAGCAAAACATCCAGCCGGGGATGACGTTTTTTGAACTCGTGGGCGGTCTGCTGTACCCCGGCATGAGTCGACAAATCGGCTGTGATGGTTTCGACCTGGGCGTTGCCATTTTGGGTTTTGATTTGCTCGGCCACGGTTGCCAGTTTGGCAGAACTGCGCCCCACCAAAATCAAACGTCCGCCGCGGCTGGCAAGTTGACGCGCCGCAACCAGCCCAATTCCACTGGTGGCGCCGGTAATAAGAATGGTTTTGTTCTGCAAGGAATCTGGCATATTATTCACTCGCCAGCCAATCCAGCGCCTGTTCGAGCGTGTCGAAAACTGAGAATTTTAAATCGCCGACAACTTTGGCGAAGACATCCAAAAAATGGCGGCGAAAACCGCTGACGCCAACCACTGCTCGTTTGCGGATAAATTTATTGGTCTGCCCCGCCAACTCCACCAAGGCGCGGATGATGTCTTCATTGGCAAAAGTCCCATCAATATAGGAAACGGAGACCACCGAATGCAACGGTTCATCGCGCAGCAGGTGCAAAATATAGTTGCACTCCGCGCGCAGCGCCTGAGCGTCATTGGCGTAATTGGAAAAATCAGCGATAAAAATTCGTGCGTCTTTGTGATTCACCCAACGGGATTTCATACAGCCTCCATCTACCACGCCTATTTTAGCCTAAAAAAGATTAATCGCGGCGTTAATTTTTTTTTCTGATTGACGCTTGTTTTTGGCAGTGTTATCATTGTGCCAGCATATTTAGCACTCGATCGCAACGAGTGCTAAATTTAAATGGCCGCCATGAATGACTTAACCGAAAGACAACGCAAAATCCTCCTGCTGGTCGTGCGCGACTACATCGAATCGGCTCAGCCGGTGGGTTCGCTGCGCCTGCTGGAACATTATCAGTTTGAAACGAGCTCTGCCACCGTGCGCAACGAAATGGCGGCGCTGACCGAATTGGGCTACCTGCGTCAGCCGCACACTTCCGCCGGGCGCGTGCCAACCGAGGAAGGCTACCGCTACTTTGTCAGCGCCATGCTGCGCCAGGCCGAACTGCCCGAACCGGTGCAGCACACCATCAGCCACCAATTTCATCAGGCGCGGCCCGAAGTTGAAGAGTGGATGACGCTGGCCGTGTCAGTCCTGGCGCGCCAATCACAGGCAGTTTCACTAATCACGGCGCCGCACGCCGCCCAGGCGCGCTTCAAACACCTGGAACTGATTTCCACCCAAGGGCGCCAGGTTTTGATGGTGCTGGTGCTGATGAGCGGCGAGGTCAACCAGCAAATTTTGTCCCTGGCAGAACCGGTGCCGCAGGAACGCCTTTCGCTGGCGGCCATCCATCTGACTCAGGTGTACGCCGGGCGCAGCGTGGAAGAAATTGCCGCGCTTTCCCCGCGCGCAGACGCGCTCGAAGCCGATATTTCCCTGCTGGTGGCGCAGGCCATGCGCCGCGCCGCTGAGCAGACCGGCGGCCAGTTGTATTTTGACGGCCTGACGCGCGTCCTCTCTGAACCAGAATTCTCCGATTCGGAGGAGGCGCGCCGCGCCCTGCGCCTGCTGGAAGAGCGCAACTTGCTGCAAGAACTGCTGGCGCGCAGCGCCGCGGAAGGCGGAGTGGGCGGCGTGCAGGTTTTGATTGGCGGCGAAAGCGCCTGGGAGGAACTGCGTCAATGCTCGATTGTGCTGGCGCATTATGGAATTCCCGGCCAGATGACCGGGACGCTGGGCGTTTTGGGCCCAATGCGAATGTCGTATAATCGCACCATCCCCGCGGTACGCTTTGTGGCTGGTTTATTAAGCGAACTGGTTGGGGATGTATTTGCGGGTCAATAAAATAACGTTAATCAGGTGAGTGTATGAGTGATAAAAAAGCAAAACGCAAGGAAAAAGGATTCGGCGCCGCCGAGTCGCTGCCCGCTGGGGCCGTTCCTGCCGAAGAGCTGAACCCGGCGGAAGAGTTGAGCGCCCAGTTGGCCGAGTCGCAGGCCCGGGCGCAGGAATATCTCGACGCCCTGCAGCGTGAGCGGGCCGATTTCACCAATTTCCGCCGCCGCGCCGAACAGGAAAAATCGCAAATTTGGAGCCAGGCCAGCGGCGAGATGATTAAAAAATTGCTGCCGGTGCTGGATGACCTGGAACGCGCTTTGCAAAATCGCCCGGCAGAAGATGTTTGGGCGAATGGCGTGGAATTGATTTCCCGAAAATTCCAATCGCTGCTGGACAAAGAGGGCGTGACGACCATTCTGGCCGAAGGCCAGCCGTTTGACCCCAATTTGCACGAGGCCATTTTGCAGGAACCCTCTGAAACCCAGCCCTCCGGCACGGTGATTGCGGTGCTGCAGCAGGGCTACCGCCAGGGCGAGCGTGTTTTGCGCCCGGCGCTGGTCAAAGTGGCCCAGTAAAGGGTGGAGCGGACGTGAGCAAAATTATCGGGATTGACCTGGGCACCACAAATTCTGTCGCTGCCGTGATGGTGGGCAGCGAGCCGATGGTCATTCCCTGCGCCGAGGGCGAGCGGCTGGTGCCCTCGGTGGTAGCCGTCAACAAAAATGGCGAGCGCATCGTGGGCCGCCCGGCGCGCAACCAGGCCATCATCAACGCCAAAAATACCATTTTTTCGGTCAAGCGTTTTATGGGGCGTAAACTGGAGGATGAAATGGTTCAGCGCACGCTGGAGCGCGTCCCCTACCAGGTCAGCGCCGCTGAAAATGGAGACGCGCGCGTGGTCATGGCCGACAAAACCTACGCTCCGCCAGAAATTTCGGCCATGATTCTGGCAAAACTCAAAGCCGATGCCGAAGCCTACCTCGGCGAAGCGGTCAGCCAGGCGGTCATCACCGTCCCGGCTT
>JAVHNW010000015.1:0-6935 GCA_036169755.1 bacterium
GCGCGAAAACGGCGTGGAGTTTTTGCGCAGTTGGCGCACGCTGGTCAAAATGTCGCCGGTTGCCAGGGCGAGATGTTGGACGCCGGGCGCCAGGTAATAATCGAGATATTCTTCAATCTGGCTTTTTTTCCGGCCCTCGGCGGGTTCGTTGATGGGAAATTTGACCCGCCCGTTGCCGTTGGACATGACTTTTGACATCAGCGCCGAATATTCGGTGGAGATGTCTTGGTCGTCAAAGTGCAGCAGCTGGCGGAAGCCCATCACCTGATGGTAGAACTGTACCCACTGATTCATTTTCCCCAGCGGAACATTGCCGACCATGTGGTCAACCGCCGCCAGGCCGATGGCTTGGGCGGGTTTGTCGCTGATGGGGCGGTAGCTGGGGGCGAAAATTCCCCGGTAGGCCGAGCGGTCTACAAAAACGTGCAGGGTTTCGCCATAGGTATGGATGGCGGCGCTGCGAAAACTTCCGTTTTCGTCCCGTTCTTCGCGCGGGGCCCAGGCGCTTCTGCCTCCGCGCGCGGTGGTTTCGCGCCAGGCGCTTTCCACATCCTCCACGCCCAGGGCGATGATTTTCACTCCATCGCCGTGCACCAGGTGATGCGCGGCGATTTCACTGGTGGGGCCGTAGGGCGCTGAGACGACCAGCCGAATTTGCCCACTTTGCAGCACGTAGGAGGCAAAGTCGCGGTTGCCGGTTTCCAGGCCGCTGTAGGCCACCGGGGTGAAGCCGAAGGCTTTCCACCAAAAGTACATGGCGTGCTTGGCGTTTCCAACGTAAAAATGAACGTGGTCTACCGATTTGATTTGCAGGAAGTCGCCTTCCTCGGTGATGGGACGGGCAGTTGTGGCGGGTGTTTGCGTCATGAAAAACTCCTCCTGCGGATTTTCCCCTGATTTTACGACAGGAACAGTCCGATTGCAAACGCCGCCGCGTTCTTGTAGCGCAAGTCTCCGACTTGCGCCGCAGGCGCCACGCGAGATTAATGCCGCGCCAATGTCAGTTTTGGAATTGCTGTGTTTGGCAGGCCTATCTTTCGGACGTACGCTTTTCCCCGAAGCGCGCAAATTCAAACGGCAGGAGAAAGACCGCGCTCAGCGTCAACCCAACCGCTTCCACTTGGAAAATGTACCAGGGCCAGGGCGACATGAAATCATACAGGGTGGGAAATTCAGGTTTTTGCATAAGGTAAAGGTAATTGCTCCCCAGCGCCAGGTTGACCAGGAAAACAAAGGCCATGTAGCCATTGGCAATCAGCGCCATGCGCCCATACGCGGCCCAGGTCGGGCGAAAACCTTCCACAATCGTCATATATAAAATTGCCAGCAACATGCCGCCGTGACTGGCAAAAATTTGGAAGGCGCGGAAGTGTGGAAATCCGTAGATGCCCACGTCTGGCGTGATGATGGTCATCAGTGCGCCGCCCATGCCGAGAAAATAGACGGGTTCCAGCACCCGCGTATTGCGGGTAATCAAAACGTAAATACTGCCCCAGCCGCAGACCGAACATAAATGCAAGGGCAGGTTGGTTCGGAGGTTCCATAATCCATAGTGTAAACTCCACGCCTGCCACGCAAGGTCACTCAGCGCGATGAAAAGCGCCAGCCCCAGGCGAAAGGTTCGGCGCTGTCTTTCGCCCCAGTGGCGGCGAAAGTAAAAGAGCGAGGCGCAGGCCGCCGCGATGAGGAGCATGGCGCTCCAGTGCGCGGCGTCAAATAAGACGAAGGGCGCGCCGTTGTAATTGGGTGTAAAAAATTGTTCCATGGTGAAATTTGTGTCCCCCTGCGGTGAAAGTTGTTTCCAGGCGGGAGGCAGAAAAAACGTCTGCCTCCCGCGAGATTATTTTGGTTGGTCGTCTTTTTTGGCGCGGCGTTGCGCGGCGCGGCTTTCCAGATACAGCCCGCCCAGAGTCAGCACCATGCCCAGCAGGCAGAGACCGTAGCAAAGGAAGATGGATTGGTCTTCGGGCGCCAAAATTACTCCAGCGTGTGAAATTCGGCTTGCGTGTAGGGCTTGAGCGCCACGCGGCGGAACCCTTTTTGCGCCAGCTGATTCATCCGCTCGGCGCTGGGCGAGGCGGAAAGCAGGACGGTTTTTCCCGTCAGATTGGCGGCGGCCAGTTTTTCCAGCACTTCTGCCAGCGGGGTTTGTTGAAATTCGTCCACCAGCACCAGGTCGGGGGTTTTTCCCGCCTCGCGCAGGACGCTGTGACCGGCGCTGGTCAGCGTTTGGGTGGCGAATGCGGCCCAGGGGTCGTCATCGTCCAGCAGGAGGATGGTTTTCTTCCCGCTGGAGATTAATCCGCTTTCGGGCCGGGTGGCGGCTGGCAGGAAAATCTCCACGCTGGTGCCTTGGCGCGGAACGCTGGTGAGGGCGATGCTGCCCTGGTGTTGATGGATGACCAGCATGGCGGCGGGCAGGCCCAGCCCGGTGTGGCCGGGGCGGGTGGTGAAGAAGACGGCCCAGATTTTATCTTTCAAGTCGTTGGCGATCCCGTCTCCGTCATCTTCAATGACAATTTTGACCATGTCGTTGTCGGAGGGCGCAATTTTGGCTTGAATGTGTTTGGCGCGCGCCTCGCGGGCGTTTTTGAGCAGGCTGCTGAAGGCGCGGATGATTTGGGCGGTGTCAGCGTAGATGAGTGGGGTGGCCGGGTCGGTGAGGATGTTCAGGCTGGCGGCGGGCAGGCCGTTTTGCAGGGCGGCGGCGCGCAGCAGGTCGTCTGGCATGGCCGGGCGCATTTTGGGTTCGCGAATGGGGCCGAGCAGGTTTTCCTTCACGTCCAAAATCAGGCGCACGCTTTCGGCCAGCAGGTTGAGGTCTTCCACGTCAATTTTCCCGCCGGGCGCATCCTGGCGCAGGCGCTCGATGGCGGTGGTCATGGGCAGGGCTTTGTTGCCAATCCAGTGGATGGCCTGGGTGGTGGCGGCGGTCAGGGCTTCGTAGGTTTTGGCGCGCAGCAGTTCAGCGTTGGCGTGTTCCAGGTCGCGCATCAGGAAGGCGTTATTGATGGCGACTGCCAGCTGGTCGGCCATGGTTTGCAGGGTGAGGATGTCTTCGTCGCTGAAGGCGCGTTCCTCTTCGCTTTGGACGGTGACTGCGCCGAGGACTTTTTCGCCAACGACCAGCGGCAGCGCCATTTCGGAGCGGGTTTTGGGCAGGTAGGGGTTTTTGAAATGTTCGGCGTCTTCATCCACGTCGAGGGCGATGCGCGCTTTGCGGTGCTCAATTGCCCAGCCAATCATGGAGTGGCTGCCGCTTTCGAGTTTGTACCCGGCGGCCAGCATGGCTTTTCCGGCCTCGCCGCGACCGGCGCGCAGGACGGCGCGCTGCCCGCTCTCGTCCATCAGAAACACGCCAGCGTAGTAAAAATTGTAGGCCTCGCAAATAATATCCACGGTTTGCGGCAGCAGTTCTTCGAGGTTGAGAATTGAGGTGACTTGTTTGCCAACCTGGCTGGCGGCTTGCAGCAGGCGGGCGCGGCGTTCGGCTTTGTGCAGTTGGGCGGGGGTCATTGGGCAGTTCCTCCAAGAATGGATTGAATCAGTTCGAGGGCGGCTTGTTCGCGGCCTTTGACGGTGAATCCGCGCGCTCCGGCGGCGAGGGCTTGTCCGGCCAGGTTGGGGTCGTCGTAGGCGCTGAGAATGATGACCGGCAGCGGGCGCTCGGCCTGGATGCGTTTAAGCAGCTGCATTCCCGCGTCTGGGGCGGGAATGCCATCGAAGCCGGGCATGTTCAAGTCGAGCAGGGCCAGCGCAAAATCGCCGTTTTGCAGGGCTTGCCACCCGGCCTGGACGTTTTGGGCGGTTTCGGCTGGAAACCCGGCGCGCAGCAGGGTTTTTTGCATACTGCGCGCAACGGCGGCTTCATCATCTACGATCAGAATTTTGGCTGGCGGCATGTCTTCTCCTTGAATGGTTTTTGAGTCACTGCGCAGGCAGGCTGACGGTGAACATCGTCCCCCGTCCGGGCGTTGATTGTACCGAAATTTCGCCGTTCATCTGCCTTACGATTTCCATACAAGCCATCAGCCCCAGACCGGTGCCGCCGCTGTCGCCTTTGGTGGTGAAAAAGGCCACCCAAATTTTGTCGAGTATTTCGGGCGGAATGCCGGGGCCGTTGTCGCTGACGCGGCAGATGAGGCGCTTTTCTTCGGCGCTGACGCGGATGTGGATGCGCGGATGAGGGTTTCCCTGCAGCGCTTCCCAGGCGTTTTTAATCAGATTATTAAAAACCTGGCTCAGCTGACGCGCGTCTCCGCGCACGGGCGGCAGGTCGGCGGGTAGGTCCAGGCTCAGCGTGTTTTCGGGCAGGGCCATTTCAAAGGCGGTCTGGCGGATGAGCTGCGCCAGGTCAATTTCGCTTTCGCGGCGCAGACGGGCCGGGCCGATTAAATCTTCTTTGATGTTGAGAATGGTGGTGGCGCTTTGTTCGATGACGGCCAAATCTTCCAGCGTCGATTCCAGCCCCAGCGGCAGGGGATGATCCGGGGGCGGGGCGGCGGGGAGCGCTGCCAGTGTGGCGAAAATTTCCTGCGCGGCGGGCCAGTAGCGGTGGCCGCTTTTGTCTTTTTTTTCCATTAAAACCTGAAAAATTTGCGCCATTTCGATTAAATCCTGCCGCACGCGCGCCGCGCTGGCCGGGATGGGCGCGGCTTTGTTGCCGACCCAGTGGATGGCTTCGCCGGTGGCGGTGGCGATGGCCTGAAAGGTTTTGTTGCGCAGCAGTTCGGCGTTGGCTTTTTGCAGGTCGCGCAGCAGCAGGGCGTTTTTGATGGCGATGGCGACCAGCGTGGCCAGGCTGTGCAAGGCGGCCTGGTCGTCGTCGCGGATGGGCTGGTTGGTTTCGATGCTGAGGCTGCCGAGGGTGTTTTCTTTGACGCGCAGCGGCAGGTTGATGCCGCTGGCTGGTATTTCTGCGCCCAGGCGGATGGCGGCGCTGGTGAAGCCATATTCTTCGGCGATGACTTGCGCGGCCAGGGGCAGCAGCTCGTCCAGGTCGAGCACGGAGGTGATTAATTGCCCTGCGCGCAGTTCCGCTTCCAGCAGGCGCTGACGGCGCTGCAGCAGCTGGATGACCTGGCGGTTTTGCTCATCCAAAAAGGCGTTGCGTTCAATGATGCGCGTCAGTTCGCGCACTTTTTCTTCCAGGCTGGCGGCGACTTCGGCGGCGAAATCCTGCTGGCCTCGCGCCAGGTTGGTGGCGGTTTCGCGCTTGCCGTGTAGGAATTCGGCAATTTGTTCGCCGAAACTGTCAATTTCGATGGGCTTTGCGATGAACCCGGCAAAACCGGCGGCCAGGGCCTTTTCCCGCGCCTCATCGCTGCTTTCGGCGCTGAGCGCCACCAGCACGGCGTTGGGCAGCAGGCTTTTCAGCCGGGCGGCGGCCTCGCGCCCGCTCATTTGCGGCAGGTTGATGTCGAGCAGAATCAGGTCGGGCTGGGTGTCGAGCGCCAGTTCGATTCCGCTGAGCGGGTCGCCCGCTTCCAGCACGAGAAATTCGCGGGCGAGAACGCGCGCGACCAGCGTGCGCGCCTCGGGGTTGTCCTCGATGTAGAGAATTTTCGGTGGGCGAATGGGATTTGCGGTCATGGTTGACGGGAGTTATTTTACCAGAAGCCTCTTTTGCTTTTGCTTGCGGTACAATTTTAAGACGATGGAGTTAACCGTAGATTTGCTCAAAATTGCGCTGGAAAATTTGCGCAACCCGCAGGCGCTGGATTCTCACCCCTGGGCCGAGAGCGCCCTGGCGCGCGACTATGCCCGTCGCCATCCCGAATCCCAGAGCCTGCGGGCGGGCGCGCGGCTGGCCGCGGCGCTGAACGAAGCCTTCAACGAATGGCGTCCCGCCCGCCCGCCGCGCCGGGGCAAACGCCTCGACACGCGTTGGGGCGAGTTCGGCCTCCTGGCGGCATATTATTTTGCGCCTTTTGCCTTTGGCAGCCCCGCGCCGCGTTCGCTGCGCGAAGCCTGGGAGCGCATTGACGCCGCCATCCTGCAAGTTGTTTTTGACGCAAATTTGCCCGATGAAAGCGGGCGCGCCGCCTACCAACTCATCAGCGGCGAAACATTCGCCGCCAACAGCACCATCAGCGACTGGCACCGCAAAGGGCTGGAGCATTTCCTGGCCTTCCTGACCGGGCGCGAAAATCACATCGCCTCACAAGCGCCGCGGCAAAAAATCGCCGCGCGGGAATTGGGCTGCATTGGAGCCTGGCGCTGGTTCTGGTTCTTTTGCTGGCGCTGGGGGCATTCATCGGCCAGAAAACTCGCCGCGTGCTGGGCCTGGCGCGCCAGGTTCAGACGGATTTGCAGGCGCTCCAGGCCATCGGATTGACGCCGCAGGTACTGGAAAAACTGCCCCAAATCTTCCCGGCGCTCGATACGCTCGACCAGCACCTGACCGCGCTGGACGGCGAACTGCGCCCCTTCTTGCCGCTGACCCCCGCCCTGGCCTGGATTCCCGTCTACGGCGGCGATATTTCCAGTGCCGAACCTTTGCTCGATTTGGCGCTGGCGCTCAACCGGGCGGCGCGTCACAGCTCGCTGGCGATGTCGCCGCTGACTGAGTCGCTCGCCGCCGGTCAATCCGCTTCGATTGCGACTCTCGCCGCGCAGTTGAAAAACAGCCAGCCGCAGTTCGCCGCCGCCCTGCGCGCGCTGGAAGAAGCCCAAATGGCGCGTGAAAAAATCGACTCCGCCCGGCTTTCGCCCCGCGTGCGCGACCTGCTCGAGGTGAAACTTGACCCGCTGCTGCCCCGTTTGCGCCAGGGATTGCAGGCGGCCCAGGCTCTCCCCACGTTGATTGGCGCTGGCGCTGATGGGCCGAAAACCTACCTGGTGGTTTCGCAAAACGAAGATGAACTGCGTCCCACCGGCGGCTACATCACCGCCGTCGGCTCACTGGTTGTCAGCCAGGGAAAGGTCATTAGCGC
>JAVHNW010000016.1:0-6932 GCA_036169755.1 bacterium
GCCTGAACCCCCGCAAACCAATCAACCTGCCTGATGTTTTGGCGCCGGTCGCAAGACCGGCGCCTGCCGATTTTTAATGCCAGAACTCATTCTCGTGGTGGATGACGAACCGAAAATTGTGCGCCTGGCGCGCGACTACCTGGAGAAAAACGGGTTTCGCGTGCTTTCTGCCAGTGACGGCCCCTCGGCGCTGGCGATTGCGCGGCGTGAGCGTCCCAATCTCATTTTGCTCGACCTGCTCCTACCCGGCATGGACGGGCGCGAAGTCTGCCGCGCCCTGCGCCGCGAAAGCAGCGTGCCGATCATCATGCTCACCGCGCTGGCCGAGGAAAGCGACCAGGTGGCTGGCCTGGAAATTGGCGCCGATGATTACATCACCAAACCATTCTCGCCGCGCGCGCTGGTAGCCAGGGTGCGCGCCATGCTGCGCCGCGCCGCTGGAACTTTGCAAACGGCGCAGGTCCTGCGCGCTGGCGCCCTGGAAATTGACAACAGCCGCCACCTCGTCACCCAAAACAAGATTCCCGTTCACCTGACGCCCAATGAATTTAAAGTATTGGAAATTCTGGCTCACAGCCCCGGCCAAATTTTCTCGCGCGAGCAGTTGATGGAAAATGTTTATGGCGCCGCCGTCCCCGGCATTGACCGCAGCATCGACTCACACATCAAAAATTTGCGCCGAAAACTGGACCCCGGACAGTTCATCGAAACCGTGTACGGCCTCGGCTACCGCTTCAACGCGCAGGAGAAAACATGAAACTGGCCTCCACCCCCCAGCGGCGTTTTCTGCTCTGGCGTTTTCTCGCCTTCCTCGGCGGGCTGATTGGGCTTTTCATCCTCGGCATTTCGCTGGCGGTGATTCTCGCCTGGCGATTTCCTCACCCCGAACCGCATCGCCCGCCAGGACCGGATTTCCTGCTTTTGGCCTGCCTGCTGCCCCTCGGCTTTTTTCTGCTCTCCGGGCTGATTGGCGCCTTCGCCTTTCGCGGCCTGGTTCACCCCATTGCAGATGTCATGTCCGCCGCTGACGATGTGGCGCGCGGCAATCTAAAAACCCGCCTGCCCGAGCGCGGCGCGCGCCCTTTTCGCGCCCTGGCGCGCAGTTTCAACAACATGATTTCCGAATTGGAACGCGCCGAACAACAGCGCCGCAACATGACCGCCGATATTGCCCACGAATTGCGCAATCCGCTGCACATTCTTCAAGGCAATCTGGAAGGCATGTTGGACGGCGTGTACGAACCGACCGTCGAAAACCTGACCGCTACTCTCGAAGAAACCCGCCTGCTGGCGCGGCTGGTGAACGACCTGCAAACACTTTCCCTGGCCGAAGCCGGGCAGCTGCCGCTGCACCCCAGCCGATTTTTGGCCGCCGACCTGCTCAGCGACGTGGCCGCCAGTTTCACCGCCCGCGCCGCGGCGCAAAATGTGACCCTGACCTCGCAAATTTCTGACTCAGCCGCCTCAGCCGAACTGCTGGCAGATTACGACCGCCTCGACCAGGTCTTTTCCAACCTGGTGATGAATGCCCTGCGTCACACCCCCGCGGGTGGGAGCATCCTCCTTGGGCTGGATTCTGCGCCGCAGGGCGTCTGCATCACCGTCAGCGACACCGGCTCTGGCATTTCGCCGGAAGATTTACCCTTCATTTTTGACCGCTTCTGGAAGGGCGACCGCGCCCGCGCGCGGGATGGCGCTGGCAGCGGCCTCGGCCTGGCGATTGCCCGCCAACTGATTCGCGCTCACGGCGGCGAAATCGAAGCCGCCAGCCGGCCGGGCGCGGGGACTCAATTCACGGTGTATTTATAGAGCGTTTTTCTCCGATTTCTGCCCTTGCCATTCACCTGCGCCTCGGCTATACTCCCACTTCATCATGATGGAGGCGCAAGAAAATGGCAAAACAGCGAATTTTGCTGGTGGACGACCATGAAGTTGTCCGCCTGGGTTTGAAAGCCCTGCTGGAACGACACCCCAATTTTGAAGTGGTCGGCGAGGCCGGTTCGGCGCGCGAGGCGCTGGAACAGGTTTCCAACCTGCGCCCTGGCGTGGTGGTGATGGATATTCGTCTGCCGGGGGTTTCGGGCATTGAAGCCTGCGAAGAAATTGTGCAAAACTTCCCGGAAACCAAAGTCATTATGTTAACTTCCTATGCCGAAGATGAAATGCTTTTTTCGGCCATCCGGGCCGGGGCTTCCGGCTATATTTTGAAACAAATTGGCGGCGAAGATTTGGTGCGCGCGCTGGAAGCGGTGGGCCGTGGCGAGGCGCTGCTCGACCCGGCTGTTACACAGCGCGTCTTTCAGGAAGTGCGCAAGGCCGTCAAAGACGAAGAAGCCTCGGCTTTTTCGCATCTCAGCCAGCAGGAAAAGCATGTTCTTTTGCTGGTTTCTGAAGGGAAAACCAACCGCGAAATTGCCAAGGCGCTCTTTTTGGGTGAGGGTACGGTGCGCAATTACGTTTCCAGTATTCTTTCCAAATTAGGTGTCAACAATCGCGCCGAAGCCGCCGCCTATGCGGTGGAACATAATCTGAAGGAATATATTCAGGTTTGAAATCGGGCAGCAAAAAATCCCCACCCGTTAGGGTGGGGATTTTTTATTTAATCGAGTCGGCCAGGTTTTGCAGCCAACGTCAGCTGAGTTTTTGCAAAAGCGGCGGGCCGAGCAACAGCAGGCCGACCAGCGCGGCGGCCAGGGCCGCAATCAGCACCGCCGCCGCGCCCACGTCTTTGCCGACTTTTGCCAGCGGGTGATGGGCGGGGCTGGCTAGATCCACCACGGCTTCGATGGAGGTGTTGAAAAATTCTGCCGACCAGACCATCGCCATGACGAGAATCAGCATGGCCCAATCGCGGGCGGGCAGCGCCAGCCACAGTCCGAGAGAAATTACCAGCGTGGAAACGAAGGCGTGAATCCAGGCGTTTTTTTGGGTGCGCAGTACATAGCCCCAGCCGTGAAAGGCGTGTCGAAATGACTGGAGACGCGACTTGAGAAAAGTCAGCATTTTATTCCTGAATTTTGAGATTGGCGAGGCCGAGTTCGGCCAAAATTTCGGCCTGCGCGGCCCACATGCGGGCTTTTTCATCCTCCTGGGCGTGGTCGTGGCCGAGCAGGTGCAGGATGCCGTGAATAACCAGCAGCTGAGTCTCGTCTTCGGGGCGGTGGCCGAGGGCGGCGGCCTGCAGGGCGGCGCGCGGTGTGGAGATGAGGATGTCGCCCAGGTAGCGGAATCCGGTTTCCGGGTCGGTTTCTTCGGAGGGGAAGGAGAGCACGTCTGTCGGCGCGTCAATTCCCATCCATTCTAGGTTGAGTTCGCGCAGCTGCTCATCGTCGGTCAGGACGATGGTCAGGTCGGCGTTGGCGGGCGCTTGCTGATGGTTGAGCGCGGCGCGGGCGGCGGTTTCGACCCGTTCTGGGGCGATTTTCGGTGTCAGGTTTTCGCGGGTTTCAACGAATATCATGGGGTTTTTCTTTCGGCGGGCGTCGGGTAGGAGATGCGCGGGTGGTAGAGACCGGTCAGGGTGGTGATGAAGGATTCGGTGATGGCGGTCAGGTCGCGCAGGGTGAAGCGGGTGTCGGCCAGTTGATTTTCATGCTGGCAGTATTCGAGCGCTTTTTGAACAACGCTTTGCAGTTCGGCCTCGGTGGTTGGGCGCATGGAGCGGGCGCGGGCTTCGGTGTTGTCGGCCAGCATCAGCAGGGCGGTTTCGCGCGAGTGTGGGCGCGGGCCTGGGTAGCGGAATTTTTCTTCGTCCACCTGGCTGGCGTCACCCCCGGCGGCTTCGACGGCTTTGTTGTATTGATAGCGGGTGAGCAGCGTGCCGTGATGTTCGAGCATGAAATCTTGAATGCGTTTGGGCAGGCGGTATTTACGCCCCAGCGCTACACCATCGGTGACGTGGCGGATGATGGCGGCGGCGGCTTCGCTCGGCGCGACGTCATCGTGGGGGTTCAGGTTGTTGAGCAGTTGGTTTTCGATGAAGAATGAGGGGTTCATGGCTTTGCCGACATCATGGTAAAGCGCGCCGACCCGCACCAGCAGGGTATCCATGCCCAGTTTTTCGGCGGCTTGTTCGGCCAGGTTGGAAACCATCAGACTGTGCTGGTAGGTTCCGGGGGCGTTGCGCAGGAAAAATTGCAGCAGCGGCGAGTCGGAGCGGGAAATTTCCACCAGGCGCAGGGCGGTGGTCAGGCCGAGAAATTCGGCCAGCAGGTACTGGAGCATGAGCGCCACGCTGGCAGAAAGCAGCCCCATCAGCAGGGTGGCGCCGAAGAGTTGCAGCAGGCCGAGTGGGTCAAGTTCATTGCCGGGCAAAAGGTAGGCGCTGATGGTGGCCATTCCCGCCAGGCTGGCGACCAGCGCCGCCCAAAAGAATGCGCCAAAACGCTGCGCCTTGCCCAGCGCCAGCGTTCCGGCCAGCGAGGTCAGCAAATAGTAAAGAGTCAGCCCGAGGCTGTTGGGGTATCCATAGGCCGCCAATATGCTGAGAGCAACAGAAAGCATCAGAGCGCTGCCCGGCCCGAACAGAGTGGCAATCAGCAGGCCGAAACCGGTCAGCGGGAAGGCGTAGGGCAGCAGCGTATGCCCCGGAATGACCACGCGCACTGCCGCTAAAAAGAGGATGAAGAGCAGCGCCACCAGCGCCAGGCTGCGGCTGTCGTTGTAGTAATGCGGGCGGCGGCGGTGAAAGTAGAGGCCGATAAAAACGGTCAGCGCCGTCACCAAACTGGCCGACCCCAGGGATTCGGAGGTCAAATCTTGGGAGCGGATGATGCCCAGGTTTTGCAGGGCTTCCACATCGGCCTCGCTCAGTACCTTGCCGCGCTGCACCACCATCTCACCGGCCAGATAACGCTGGGTAATCGGCTCCACGTTTTGGCTGGCGCGGGCGGCGGCGGCGGCGGTTAACTCTTCGCTGTAGAAACTGTTGGAGGTGATGAAGGGGGTCACCAGTTCGGCCACCACGCTGGATTGTTCTTCGTTCAGGCTGTAACTGATGAGGTAGGGGACGCTTGCTTCCACCGCCAGCAGTTGTTCCTCGCGCACCGGGTTGCGCAGAATGCGCTCCAGCACGCTGGTCGCCTCGCGTTGGACGCTCAGCCAGCGCGTATCGGAAAAATTGAGCAGTGAGTCGATGCTGGCGGCGGAAAGCGGAACATCGGCCAGCGCCGCCAGGCTGGCGCGTTTTTCGGCGGGCAGGGCGTTGGCGTCATTGCGCACGCCGTCAATAAATTGCAGGCTGCGAATGAGATTGGTCAATTGGTGGCGGGCGATGGTTGGGTCGGGGTCGCTAAAAATGGGAATGACGTTGTTTTGTGCGGCCCGGCGCGCCTGCTCGGTGCGCACGTTGCTGATGTACTCAATGTCGGCGGGCGCCTCAAATTCCTGAGGCGCGACCTGCCCGGCTGCCAGCGCCTGGTTTTTGCTGCCAAGCACTGCCGGAAAAACGAGGATGCCCGCTGCGCTGAGGCCGGTCGCGGCGAGCAGTAAAAACGCAAATAAATCGTGGCGCGGAAATTCGCGCAGACGAAGATGCATCAGGATGCCAGAAGTTCCCGCACCAGCGCGCTGACCTGGTCGCCGGGGGCGCGCCCGGCCACTTTGGGCAGCAGCGCCTTCATCACCCGGCCCATATCGGCGGGCGCGGCGGCGCCGGTTTCGGCAATCGCCGTCTGAACCAGGGCGCGTAGTTCCTCTGCCGAAAACCCGCGCGGCAGGAAAACATTCAGAATGTCAATTTCGGCCTGCGCGGCGGCGGCCAAATCGGCGCGCCCGGCATTTTTGGCTTCTTCCAGCGCTTCGCGGCGGGTCTTGATTTCTTTTTGCAGCACCGCCAGCACCCCGGCCTCGTCCACACTGATGCGTTTATCCACTTCAATTTGCTTGATGGCCGAAAGCGCCATGCGCAAGGTGTCGCGGCGCCGCGTGTCACCGCTTTTCATGGCTTCTTTTACTGCATTATTAAGGTGAGTTTTTGTGTCCATAGGCCTGATTATAACGTGAGGCACTGATATTCCAGCGCCGTATGTTTGACGGCGGCGGCAAAGGCAAAGGCGAAATTCTCCTGGCCGGGGTCATCAAGATTCATCCAGGCGTGCGAGTCGCGCGGCAGCAGGGGCAGAATCAGCGGGCGCAGCGGCGGCAGAAAACTGAGTATTTCCAGCGGATAGTAAAGCCGCCCGGAGTGGAGCGAAAGCCCTTCCAGCCCGGAGCCTGGATACGCCGGAATCTGGTCTGGCGCGCCGCCGGGAGTTTGTTCGCGCCAGCGGGAGACATAGTCGCTGTGGGCGTAAAAATCCTGCACGGCGTGCGTCAGCCTGCCGAAAGATTCCCAGGCCAGGCTGTCTTCGCCGCGCCTAAGAGCCTGTTTCGCAGCGGAGCGCGTCTCGGCCACGTAGGCATTGGCGGCGGCGAAAGCGTTGTTATCGTAGTGAAAATGGTCATGGCCCAACTGATAGCGCAGCGCGTCTTGCCCCAAATTGGCGCGGAGAATGATTTTCAGCGTTGCGGGCGGCAGAAAAGAATGTAGCGCCTGCTCGGTAATTGCGCGATGATAGGCGGGCTTCATTTCAATCCTTCCAGCAGGTAGACCTCCACCGCCTGGGCGCGCCCCTTGACGGTCAGCGGCTCCATGCGCGTGGCGAGCAGGCTGTCTGAAGCGGCGTCATAGGTCGCCTTGTGAAGATAAATCTGCCCTGGCTGGGCGCTGGATTGCAGGCGCTGCGCCATATTGACGGTATCACCGATGGCGGTGTAGTTGAATAATTGGCTGGTGCCCACATTGCCGATGATGGCCGGGCCGGTAGTCACGCCCACGCGGAAGATGCGGTGAAAATCGGGGTTGGCAAAGCGCTGATGCGCGGCGCGCGCGCGGTGGATAATGTTGAGCGCCGCGCGCGCCGCGCGTAGGGCGTGGTCGGGCTGCGGGTCGG
>JAVHNW010000017.1:0-1348 GCA_036169755.1 bacterium
CGCCAGCGGGACTGACAAACCTTGGCATGGCCTTGGCCAGACCGTCGAGCGCCGTGTGCGCGGCACTGCTGGAGCCCAGCGCATCCTGCAGTTTCAAGCCATATTCGCCGTGGAGTTTTTCCAGTTGCTGCAGCAGTTCGTCAAAGCGCGTGCTGGAAGATGAATTCACCACCAAACTCGCCAAAGAATATCAGACGACTTTTGAAGTCTGTCTTACCAGCAACTATCAGACCGGTGTGGTCAAAGAAGGCGAAACTCATCCGCTCGCCAAAATGCTGGCCGCCGGGCTGAATGTGACTCTCAACACGGATGACCCCTCCATCTCACAAATCACGCTGGGCAACGAATATCGCCTGGCCGAACAGGAACTGAAAATACCACAGACAACCATCAAGGAATGTATCCTCGCCGGGGCGCGGGCCGCCTTCCTGCCGGACAACGACAAAGCCAAATTAGTTGCCAGCCTGAAAAAAGAATTGAAATTGAATTAATCCAGGCAATGCGGTAAAATTTGGTCAACAACAAAGGATGACAAAGGCGCGCCTTTGGATTCTTTGTGAAACTGATAGGCTTTAACTTTCAGTCACAAAGAGCCAAAGGTGTTTTGTTTTTTGCGGCGAAAGTTTTTGCCAGCAAGATGTCTTACGCCAAAAAAGGAGAACCGATGAACGATTTTTTTAAGTCCCGTGACGTATTGAAAGTGGGCAACAAAAAATACGTCTACTACCGTTTGGATGCGCTGGAAAAGGCCGGTTTAACAAAACTCGCCAAACTGCCCTTCTCCATTCGCGTGGTGCTGGAAGCCGCGCTGCGCCAGTGCAACGACCACGAAATCACCCAACAGGATGTCAAAAACATCGCCGCCTGGACGCCCAAAGGCGCGCGCCCCGGCATTCCGCTGCTGCCCGCCCGCGTGGTCATGCAAGATTTCACCGGCGTCCCCGCCGTGGTAGATTTGGCCGCCATGCGCACCGCCGTCGCCCGCCTCGGCGGCGACCCGAAAAAAATCAACCCGCTCGTGCCAGTGGATTTGGTGATTGACCATTCGGTGCAGGTGGATTTCTTCGCCAGCCCCGATGCCGCCACCCGCAACGCCGAAGTCGAATTTCAGCGTAACCGCGAACGCTACGAATTTCTCAAGTGGGGCCAAAAAGCCTTCACCAACTTCCGTGTCGTGCCGCCCATGACCGGCATTATTCACCAGGTCAACCTCGAATACCTTTCGGAAGTCGTTTTTAGCAAAACCGAAAATGGCGAAACCCTGGCCTTCCCCGACACCCTGGTCGGCACCGATTCGCACACCACCATGATTAATGGCCTGGGCGTGGTCGGCTGGGGCGTGGGCGGC
>JAVHNW010000018.1:0-6831 GCA_036169755.1 bacterium
CAAGCCATCACCTGGCGCAATGTCGCCATCGGTGAACTGCCCGAAATTGTCGTCTACCGCAATCCCAAAGGCACTTTCACCCGCCCGGTGACCGCCGCCGCCATCGCCGCCATCATCATTCAATTTCTGGTGCGAGGAAATACCAGCACCGCCGTACCTTATTACGGCGTGGGCGTCTTCATGCCCATCGCCATCATGGGCCTGGCAATGCGCCAACACATCAAAAAAGAAGTACGTGGACGGGCGCGCGCCTGGGGGCTGGCTGGCGCAACCTTCGCCACTGCGCTCTCCACCTTCATCTTCATCGGCCAGATTGTTACAAAATGGAACGAGGGCGGCTGGGTGGTGCTGATTGTCTTCTCCACCTTGATTCTGCTGGCGCACCTGATTCTGCTTTCCCCGGCAGGCTACCGCGAACCGGAAGATATTCACCGCGTGGTACGCGAAAAATCGCGCATCGAAGGCGCCACCGGTAACGTAGTGGAATGGCAGTCGCTCAAAATGCAGCAGTACCGCTATCAGGTGACTCTGGTGGTGGCAAAGTTTTTCGGTTTATTCGGCATCTTCAAGCCGCTGCGCTTCGACCAGACCGAAACACCCGTCAACCCTGGCGAATTTGAAGACGCGCTCCACCATGAGCAAAGTACCACCTTCATTGAGCAATACATGAACAAAGCCCCCAAACCGGAGTCTCCCGACAAAAAAAATAAATAACCCGCGGGAGGCAGCCCAAATTGCCTCCCGCTTTTTTTATCATGAGCGCCACCCCGATTTACAGCCTGACAGCACAAGATGTCTTCTCCTCGCTGGAGACATCTTCGTCAGGGTTAAGCGCAGACGAGGCCGCAGCGCGGCTTTCGCTCTACGGGCCAAACCTGCTCTCCGAGCAAAACAACACCCCGCTCTGGTTCACCGTTGCCCGCCAGGTACTCCAACCGCTGACCTTCATTCTGTGGGGCGCCAGCCTTTTGGCGCTCTTTTTTGACCCGGTTCTAAGCGGCGTCATTCTAACCATCACCTTCGCCAACGCCGGTTTCTCCTTTTGGCGCGAATATCGCGTGGAAAAAGCCACCCGCAAACTGCAGGAGATTTTGCCGGTCTACGCGCATGTCCGGCGCGATGGGCAGGAACGCCAAATTCTGGCGCGGGAGGTCGTCCCCGGCGACCTGCTGATCTTGGCGGAAGGCGACAACATCCCGGCTGATGCGCGCGTGGTGGAAGAATACGGCCTGCGCGCCAACAACGCCACCCTCACCGGCGAAGCCCTGCCCGCCCGAAAAAGCGCCGACCCCACCTACCAAAGCGGCATCAGCGAGACCGAACAGCCCAATCTGATTTTCGCCGGAACTTCTGTCGCCGCGGGAACCGGCCAGGCTGTCGTCCACGCCACCGGCATGTTGACTCAATTTGGGCGCATCGCCCATCTGACGCAAACTGTCGCCGAGGAACCCAGCCCCTTTCAGACGGAACTCGCCAGCGTGGTGCGAGTCACCAGCATCGTGGCGCTCGCCATCGGCGGGTTGATTCTCTTCGTTGGGTTGACCACGCCCGGCCTGAATTTTTCTCAAAAACAGATAATTTCTTTCGCCCTGGGCGTTATTGTCGCCGCCATCCCCGAAGGCCTGCCCGCCACCCTGACGCTTTCACTGGCAAGCGCCGTTCAGCGCCTGGCGGCCAAGGGCGTGCTGGTCAAAAAAATGACCAGTGTCGAAACCCTCGGCAGCGTCTCGGTCATTTGCACCGACAAAAGCGGCACCCTCACCCAAAATCAAATGACGGCGCGCGAAATTTGGGTCGCCGGTCAGCACCTGCACGTGTACGGTGTTGGCTACACACCAATCGGCGAATTTTCCCCCGCCCCGCAAGGTCAGCCCTGGGACGAAGATTTGCTGGCCCTGCTGGAAGCCGCCGCCTGCTGCAACAACGCCCGGCTGATTGCGCCCTCGCCCGAAGCCCCGGTCTGGCACAGCCTGGGCGACCAGACCGAAGTGGCGCTGAAAGTTGCCGCGCTCAAGGCCGGGCTGGACGAAGGCAAACTCGCGCAGATTTACCCGCGCGTGCATGAAATTCCCTTTGACGCGCGCCGCAAACGCATGACCACCATTCACCGCCGCAAAACAGATGAAGTCGCTTTCATCAAAGGCGCCCCGCGTGAAGTGATTCAACTTTGCAGCCACATCCAAATCAACAACCAAATTCTCCCACTGGATGAAGCCCTGCGCGCCGAGGCGCTGGCCGCCAACGACCGTTACGCCCGCAGCGCCCTGCGCGTGCTGGCAGTTGCCCGGCGCGAACTGCCGCCCAAAACCAGCGCCTACCACGCCGAAGCCATCGAAAGCGAACTGACCCTGCTCGGCCTGGTCGGCATGATGGACCCGCCGCGCCCCGAAGTGGAAAGAGCCGTCCAAACCTGCCGCCAGGCCAACATTCGCATCGTCATGATTACCGGCGATTATGGCCTGACCGCCGAATCGCTGGCGCGGCGCGTGGGCATGATCAGCGGCCCCAGCCCGCGCATCATCACCGGCGCCGACCTGGACGAAATGCCAGAGACCGAACTGCGCCAGGCCCTGACCCAGGAAGTCATTTTCGCGCGCATGGCGCCCGAACACAAAATGCGGCTGGTGGCCGCCTTTCAAGCCATCGGTGAAACCGTGGCCGTCACCGGAGATGGAGTCAATGATGCCCCCGCCCTGCGCAAAGCCGATGTCGGCATCGCCATGGGCATTGTCGGCACCGATGTCGCCAAGGAAGCCGCCGACATCATCCTGACCAATGACAACTTCGGCGCGATAGTCTCGGCCATTGAAGAAGGCCGGGCTGTGTACGACAACGTGCGCAAATTTGTCACCTACATTTTCTCCAGCAACATTCCCGAAATAATGCCCTTTCTGATGGCAGCCTCCTTCCCCGGCATCCCATTGGCGCTGACCGTGCGCCAGATTTTGGCGGTGGATTTAGGCACCGACCTGCTGCCCGCGCTGGCCCTGGGCATGGAAGCGCCCGCGCCGGGCGTCATGCAAAAACCGCCCCGCAAACGCGGCACACGTCTGATTGACAACGCCCTGCTGACCCGCGCCTTTCTCTGGCTGGGAATGTTGGAAACCGCCTTCTGCTTCGCCGGTTTCTTTTCGGTATACCTTTTTTCCGGCAATGCCGGGCTGCTGCCCGCCCTGCCCTGGCTGGCAGCGTTGACTTTCCCCGAGGCCCTGTTCTTCCGCCTCGAACCAGAATTGGTCATTCTGGCGGCCACCACGCTCTACCACGCCTCCGTGGTCATGACACAGGTCGGCAACGCCCTGGCCTGTCGCAGCGAAGCCTGGTCAGCGCCCACACTCAAATGGCCCGCCGACTGGCGCCTGTGGGCCTCCCTGCTGGCCGAAATTTTCGGCATTCTGCTGCTCATCTACTGGCAGCCCCTGCAAATTGTTTTTGAGCATTACCCCATCCCCAGCCAATATTGGTATGGATTATTGATGCTCCCCTTCCTTTTCCATGGAGTAGAATGGGCTCGAAAAGGAATATTTCACCTATTTCGCCCCCATTTCACCCCTTCACCGGAGGTAAAGCCATGAAAGTCATCGTAATGGGCTGCGGCAGAGTCGGCTCACAGGTCGCCCGGCTGCTCGACCAGCGCGGGCACCAGGTCACAGTCATTGACCATCGTGACGCAGACGCCGCCATGCGCCTGGGGAACGAATTCAAAGGCCAGGTTGTCCACGGGCTGGGCTTCGACCGCGATGCGCTGCGCCAGGCCGACATCCAGCACGCCGAAGCCTTTGTCGCCGCCAGTTCATCCGACAATGCCAACATTGTCGCCGCCCGCATCGCCCGCAATCTCTTCAAAGTACCGCGCGTCATCGCCCGCATGTACGACCCGCTCCACGCCGAAATTTATCAGCAATTGGGGCTGATGACCATCTCTGGCACCGAATTGGGCGTGCGCCGCATCTACGAAATGGTCACTCACAACGACCTGGACGCCATCCACAAATTTGGACGCGGCGAAGTTTCACTCATCCGAGTCGAAACCGGCCCCGCCCTCAGCGGAAGAACCCCACGCGACCTGAACATTCCCGGCGAAGTCAGCCTGGTCACCATCACCCGCGCCGACCGCGCCTTCCTGCCCTCCGCCGGAACCGAATTCCGCGAAGGCGACATCCTGCACCTGGCAGTTTTGGCCTCCGCCATGCCCCGCCTGGAAGCCCTGCTCGACCTCGAAGGGAGACCCTAACCATGAAAGTTATCCTTGTCGGCGGCGGCAACACCGGCTCACACCTGGCGCGCATATTGCTCGCAGAAAAACATGAGGTGCACATCATCGAAGAACGCCCCCCCCTGCTGGAAAAACTGCGCCAGGAACTGCCCCCAGAAACAGTCATCGCCGGGGACGGCGCCTCGCCCCTCCTGCTCGAACAAGCCGGAGCGCGCAGCGCCAATGTCCTGGCCGCCGTCACCGGCAGTGACGAAACCAACCTGGTCATCGCCTCCCTGGCGCGCTTTGAATTCAACATCCCGCGCGTCATCGGGCGCGTCAATAACCCCAAAAATGCCTGGCTCTTCACCCCCGATATGGGCGTAGACGTAGCCCTCAACCAGGCCGATATTTTGGCGCATCTCGTCGCCGAAGAAATGTCGCTGGGCGACATGATGACCCTGATGAAACTGCGCCGCGGCGAGTATTCCCTCATCGAAGAAAAAGTTCACCCAAACTGCGCGTTGGTCGGCAAAAAACTGAAAGAAATCAGCCTGCCCAAAGAATGCACCATCACCGCCGTCATCCGCGCCCACCAGCTGATTATCCCGCACGGCGAAACCCAACTGCTGCCCGCCGATGAAGTCCTGGCGCTGGTACACCAAAGTCAATTGCGCGAATTTGCCGCCCTGCTCGCCCCACAAATTCCCATCACCCGCTGAGCGCAAAATTCCACCTCCTGTTATAATTGAAAAACGTTTTCATTATGACAAGCGACCCCTGGCTGAACTCCCTGCAAGAAAATGGCTACCGCCTGACCGCATCACGCCGCGCGGTGGTGGAAACAATGCGCCGCGCCCGCGCGGCGCTCAGCCCGCTGGAAGTTTATGAACAGGCCCGCAGCGCCTGCTCTGGCCTCGGCCTGGTGACGGTCTACCGCACCCTGGAAAAACTGGAAGAACTCAGCCTGATTCAGCGCGTACACCAGCCCGGCGGGTGCAACGCCTACCTGCCCAGCGCCAGCGGACATCAACACCTGCTGCTCTGCCGCGTCTGCGGCAAGGCTGAATATTTTGAAGGCGACAACCTGGACGAATTTTTTGCCCGCGTCGGCCAGCAAAACGGATTCACCATCAGCGAACATTGGCTGCAACTCTTCGGCCTTTGCCCGGCCTGCCAGGTAAAATGACCAGCGTCCACCCCTCCCTGCTCTACCACGAAGCGCAGCATGACCACGCCCAACCAATTTTGGATGTGCGCCAGTTAACCGTGCGCTACAATGGCCGCGCCGCGCTCGACCAGCTCACTTTTCACCTGCACGCCGGAGAAAGAGTGGCTGTGGTCGGCCCCAACGGCGCGGGAAAAAGCACCCTCTTCAAAGTTGTTGCCGGAGCGCTGAGCGCCAGCCAGGGTGAAATTCGCATTTTTGGCTCACAACCCAGCGGCCACGTCTGCATCGGCTATGTTCCCCAGCGCAACCATGTTGACTGGCGCTTCCCCGTCAGCGTGGAGGATGTCGTCATGATGGGGCGCATCGCCAAAATCGGCCTGTTCGGCTGGCCGCGCCCGATAGACCGTCAGCGCGTGCAGGCCGCCCTCGAAACCGTGCACCTCGCCCCGCTGGCAAAACGCCAAATCGCGCAGCTCTCCGGCGGGCAGCAGCAGCGCATGTTCATCGCCCGCGCCCTGGCCCAGGAAGCCGAACTGATGCTGATGGATGAACCGCTAACCGGCCTCGACAGCCCCTCTCAGGAAGACCTGCTGACCCTGCTGGACGAACTCAAAGCCCAAAATGTGACGCTCCTGGTCGCCACCCACGACCTGCAGCAAGCCGCCAGCCACTTCGAGCGAGTCATGCTGCTTAACCGTCGCATCATCGCCTTCGGCACTCCCGCCCAAACGCTGACCAGCGAACATCTCGCCAGCGCCTACGGCGAGGGAGCCTTGCAACTCATCGGTGACGCCTGCTGTGATGAAGAACCTCAGCCATGAGTCAATTTTTTTTACAACCGCTGCACTATGATTTTATGCTGCGCGCCCTGGCCGCCTCCGTCATGGTCGCCATCGTCTGCGCCGTGATTGGCAGCTACATTGTCTTGCGCGGCATGGCTTTCTTCGGTGACGCGCTGGCGCACACCATTTTGCCGGGCGTAGCCACCGGTTATTTGCTCTCAGGCAGTGACCGGGGCGCACTCTTTTGGTGGGCGCTGGGCACGGCTGTGCTCGCCTCACTTGGCATCGGCGCCATCAGCAAACGCGGCGGGGTTAAAGAAGACACCGCCATCGGAATCATTTTTGCCGGTATGTTTGCGCTCGGTATCGCCCTGATTTCCACCGTGCAAAGTTACGCGGTAGACCTGACCCATTTTCTATTTGGCGATGTGCTGGGCGTTTCCAACGGCGATTTGATACGCACCGGCCTGTTTGCCGCTCTAATCCTTGCGCTGGTTTTCCTTTTTTACAAGGAACTGCTGGCAATTTCATTCGACTCCACCCTGGCCATCACCCTGCGCCTGCCCGTCAACGCCCTCAACAACCTGCTGCTGGTACTGATTGCGGTGACAGTCGCCATCACCATGCAGGCCGTTGGTGTGGCGCTGATGGTCGCCATGCTCATCACCCCGCCCGCCACCGCC
>JAVHNW010000019.1:0-1346 GCA_036169755.1 bacterium
ACCGCGTGAACGAGTTGGATGATTTCATCGTCGTCGGGTCCGAGCGGCTCGGTGACGAGTCCAGTTTTGAATATTTTTTGAAAGAGAGCGGGCATAGTTAATCCTTGAGAAAAATAAAATTATTGGTGCAAATTGGCGATGTTTTCATCTTCCATTTGTTCCAATGTGGAGCGGGCGTTAATCAGGTGATTGTTAAAAATCCGCCGGGCTACTTCCAGCAGTTCTAAAATTTCAGCGTCCTGGATGTGGTAATAAACCGTAGTGCCCACTTTTCGGCTGTCTACAATGTTTTTGTGACGCAAAACGGACAAGTGTTGGGAGACGCTGGAAGATTCAACCCCCAAATGAGCCTGCAGTTCTGTGACGCTTAACTCCTCTGACCGGAGCGTTTCCAGAATTTTGATGCGTGCCGGGTGGGAAAGCGCTTTAAAAAACTCGGCCTTGAAGCTGCGGAGCGGGTCTTGCATGGGCATCCTTGGAAAGAAAAGAAATGTTTGTATCTTGTAATCTTTGAATATTATAATCTTTTTGCGCTCAATTGCCAAAGTTGATTTGGAAATTGAGCCAAATTCTTCGCTCCAACCGTTGACGAAACCCGGTTTCTCATGTAAAATCGCCTTCGCTTTGAAAATGGTATGGGCCCATAGCGCAGTTGGGAGCGCGTCTCAATGGCATTGAGAAGGTCGCGAGTTCGAATCTCGCTGGGTCCACAGATGAACGAGACAGGCACGCGCCTGTCTCGCGCTTAAAAGCCAGGACAGGAGTAGTACGCCATCCCGTCAGCGAGTTGGGAGAGAAAGGTGGAAGCCCAGCGCAGCGCCCAGCGGGAGCGCTCCCCTCAGCGGGAAAAAAGGCCGAACTCGCCTGTCATCCCTGCGGGGAGGCTGCGCTGGTGAATCCAAGTAGTCAGCGCCGGGTGGCCCGTTATAGCAGCAAAGTGGCAGCGCGAAGTCAGCCTTGCGCTGCAAACCGGGTGGTACCGCGAAGATTACCTTCGTCCCAGTGTTGGACGGAGGTTTTTTGTTTTCACAAGAGGAAAGAATGAACAAAGCCTATACCCCGAAAGAAATCGAACAAAAATGGCAGGAAAAATGGGAAAAGGATGGCCTGTACCACGCGGATATTGACCCCTCCCGCCCCAAGCACTACGCGCTGACCATGCTGCCCTACCCCAGCGGCAATTTGCACATCGGTCACTGGTATGCGATGACACCCTCAGACGCGCGCGCGCGCTACATGCGCATGAAGGGTTTCAACGTGCTTTTCCCGATGGGGTTTGACGCCTTTGGCCTGCCCGCTGAGAATGCCGCCATCAAGAGCGGCATTCACCCCATGGTGCGCACCCG
>JAVHNW010000020.1:0-6773 GCA_036169755.1 bacterium
CAGTATTTCCTCTTCCAAATATTTGAGCGCGCGGCTGGGCAGTCGGTCGCGCCACAGGCGGCGCGCCAGCGGCAGCAGGTCAACGTGCGAAAAATCATCGAAGGGGCAGGGAATTTCGTGCAGGCGGTAGCGCGCCCTCAGCAGGGGCGCATCAAAGGCTTTTCCGTTGAACGTGACCAGCGCGCGGCAGGGCGCCAAAAAGGCGGTCAGCGCCTCCAGCAGGGCGGGTTCATCCGCCGGGTCGGGCAAAAAAAACTGTGCCAGCGTAAATTCTTCCCCCACAAAGCGCCCGACGCCCACCAGAAACGCGTAGGTTCCCGTTCCGCCGCTCAGCCCGCTGGTTTCCGTATCCAAAAAAGCGAATTGGGAGGCCGCCAGCCCGCCGATACGCTCATCGCGCGCCCAGGCGGCCAGGGTCTGCAGCGGGGCCTCCGGTGTGATTGGCTCAACCCCGTGACGGTAGCCGCTGGAAAAAACCTGACGCGCCACAAAAGCCTCGCCGCGCCGATTGCTTTCCCAGCCCCCCGGCAGGCTCTGCGTCAGGGTGGGGCGCGCGCGCGGCGTTTTGACCGGCGGCGAAGGCAGGTCGCTGGCTTTTTTCAGCAGTCGAGCGAGTTTATCCAGCGTTTCATCGCTCATACGGTAAAAATTCTGCGGCGCAAGAGGAAGATTGGCGCGTTTATTGCCAAAAGCGGAACTGGTTGTAGCCGAGGAAGGCGGTGTCCAGCGGCACGCCCAGCAGCATGGCGAGAAAGTAGGCCACCATCCAAAAAGAGTCGGAAATAAAGGGGACGTACCACATCAGCAAAATCACAACCCAGAGGGAAAATTGGCCGAAAAAATCCATTTGCGCGCGCAGGGGGACGTTGAGGTGGGGGCGCAGGGCGCCGTAGCCGTCAAAGGGCGGCACGGGAATCAGGTTGAAGAGGAAGGCTGTCACCTGCAGCAGCCCCAAAAAGGCCAGCCCCGGCCCCACCGGTGAGGCAAGCACCGCATCGAAACGCAGAATAATTCCCAGCGCAATCGCCACAATCAGGTTGGAAAACGGCCCGGCAACAGAAACCGCCGTTTCCCACCAGCGATTTTTCAGCCGCCACGCTTCGATGTAAACCGCGCCGCCCGGCAGGCCAATCCCGCCCATCACCAAAATCAGCAGGGGGAAGATAATTGAGTAGAGCGGGTGGGTGTATTTGAACAGGTCAAAATCGAGATAGCCTTTTTCTTTGACGGTGTAGTCGCCGCCTTTGTAGGCCACCAGCGCGTGCGAAAATTCGTGCAGCGAAAGGGAAAGCAGCCAGCCCAGCAAAACCACCAAAAATGTGACCATGCGCTACTCCTTGTACCCCTGCGGATGGCTGGTGTGCCAGTTCCAGGCCGAAGCGAGAATTTCTTCCAGGTTGTCGTGCGCGGGCTGCCAGCCGAGTTCGCGCCGAATTTTGGCGGAGGAAGCCACCAGCCGCGCCGAGTCGCCGGGGCGGCGCGGCGCCTCAATCACTGGAATTTTCACCCCGCTCACTTTTTGGGCGGTTTCGATGACTTCGCGCACCGAGTAGCCGTTGCCCGAACCAACGTTGTAAATCAACTTGTCGCTTTCGCCCAGGGCTTCCAGCGCCAGCAAATGCGCCGAAACCAGGTCGAGAATGTGGATATAGTCGCGGATGCAGGTTCCATCTGGCGTGGGGTAATCGGTGCCGAAAATGGTGGCCGCTTCGGCTTTGCCCTGCGCCACCGCCAAAACGCGCGGAATGAGATGCGATTCGGGCTGATGCGCCTCGCCGTGCCCGGGGCGCGCGCCGCAGGCGTTGAAGTAGCGCAAGGCGGCGAAGTGCAGCCCGTGAATTTGGCGGTACCAATCCAGCGATTGCTCCACCATCAGTTTGGTGAAGCCATAGGTGTTGGTCGGCCCAATCGGCGACTCTTCGCGGAGGGGTTCTTCGCTCGACTGGTAGACGGCGGCGGTGGAGGAAAGCACAAAACGCCGCACTCCCGCGCGCACAGCCATATCCATCAGCGAAAGCGAATTGACCGTGTTGTTGCGGAAAAACTTGCCGGGGTCTTTCATGCTTTCACCAGCCTCAATAAAAGCGGCAAAGTGCATCAGCGCGTCATATTTTTTCCCGGTCAGCGCCAATGCCAGCGAATGGCTGTCGGATAAATCGGCGTGGATAAATTCTGCGCCGGCTGGAACCGCCTGCCGGTGACCGGTGACCAGCGAATCGTAGACGGTGACGCTGTGCCCGGCTGAAATCAGCGCATCGGCTGTTGCCGAACCAATGTAGCCCGCCCCGCCAGTGATAAAAATATTCATGGAAACTCCTCAAAACAAGAAAGATGAAAAGCAAAAAAGCGGGCATTAGCGCGGAGGAAGGGCCGCCAAATGCCATTCTGTCGCCTGTTGATAGGCGTGCGCCAGGCGCAGCAGCCCGGCCTCGCCAAAATGCGGCCCCATCAATTGCATCCCGACCGGCAGCCGATTTTCGTCAAAACCAACCGGGAAGGCCAGCCCCGGCACCCCGGCCAGGTTGGCGGGCAGCGTGAAAACATCTTCCAGGTACATCGCCAGCGGGTCATCGCCGTGCGCCCCAATCGGAAAGGCGGTGGTCGGCGCCACCGGGCAGGCAATCGCATCCACCTGGGTAAACGCCTGTTCAAAATCGCGCTTAATCAGCGTGCGCGCCTTCTGCGCCTGGCCGTAAAACGCATCGTAATAGCCCGCCGAAAGCGCGTAGGTGCCGAGCATAATGCGGCGCTGAACTTCATCACCAAATTTTTCGCCGCGCGTTTTGGTGAAAACCTGCCACATCGTTTCCGCCTCCGCGCGCGGGCCAAAGCGCACGCCGTCAAAACGCGCCAAATTGGCGCTGGCTTCTGCCGGAGCAATCAGATAATATACCGGCAGGGCGTATTCGGTATGTGGCAGGGAAATTTCAATAATTTCTGCGCCCAGATTCTCAAAAAGGAAAATCGCCTCGCGGATTTTTCTCTCCACCGCGGGCTGAATCCCGTCAATGAAGTATTCCTTCGGCACGCCGAGCCGGACTCCCCGCAAATTTCCCGCCGTTTTGAGAGAAATTTTTCCGGCTGGCAGCGGCTGCGAGGTGGCGTCGAGCGGGTCGGCGCCCTGCATGGCCGAAAAAACCGCCGCCACATCCTCCGCCGAGCGGCCAAACGCGCCGACTGAATCGAGCGAGGAGCCATACGCCACCAGCCCATAGCGCGAAACTCGCCCATAGGTTGGCTTCAGCCCGGTCACGCCGCAAAATGAAGCGGGCTGGCGCACACTTCCGCCAGTGTCCGAGCCGAGCGCGGCAAAGGCCATGCGCGCCGCCACTGCCGCCGCCGAGCCGCCCGAAGAACCGCCCGGCACCCGCGATAAATTCCAGGGGTTGCGCGTCACCCCGTAGGCCGAATTTTCGGTGCTGGAACCCATTGCAAATTCATCGGTGTTGGTTTTGCCGAGCACGACCATGCCGGCGGCCTGTAATTTTTTGACGGCTGTGGCAGTGAATGGCGGAAAATAGTTTTCCAAAATTTTGGAGCCGCAGGTGCAGGGCATGCCCGCCACCGCCAGCACATCCTTCACCGCCAGCGGAATCCCGTTCAGCGGCGAAAGCGCGCTTTTCTTTTTTCGGCTTTGGTCGGCGGCCTCGGCCTGTTTCAGCGCCCCGGCCTCGTCCACGAAGAGAAAGGCATTCAGCCGCCCATTTTGGGCCGCAATCGAATCCAGCGCGGCGCGAGTCAACTCGCGGCTGGAGATTTCGCCGCGCTGCAAAAGGCGGCTGGCTTCGGTCAGAGAAAGGTCAGAGAGGAGCATGGGAGAAAGGGGCAAAACTAGGGCTTTTGCGCTTCGTCTTTCGTTTCGCCAAATACCGGCGGAATTTTGAATTGACCGGCTGCGCGGCAAGGCGCATTTTTGAGCAGTTCTTCGCGCGTCAGGCCGGGACGCGGCTCGTCCGGGCGCAGCGGGCGGATGGCGCTGAAGACGCTCGCCATCGGCGGGATGCTGGCCGTATCCAATTTTTGCAACTGCGCCACGTGTTCGAGAATGGCGGATAGTTGGGCGCGGTAGCGCTCTTTTTCCTCCCCGGTCAATTCGAGGCGCGCCAGGTGGGCAATATGTTCAACGTCTTGCAGGGAAAGGGACATGGCGCGAATTATACTCGCGCTTTCAGGCGGCTTTGCGCTGCTCCAACGCCTTGGCCACCATAAATTCAAACATTTCCACATTGAGCGGCTTGGAAATATAACTATCAAAGCCCGAATCCAGCGCCTTGCGCCGGTCGCCAGGCAGGGTATGCGCCGTGACCGCAATCAGCGGAATGGCGCTCATGCGTGAGTCCGCCTTCATGGCCTGCGCCGCCTGCCAGCCGTCCATTTCTGGCAGGCTCAAATCCATCAGCACCACATCAGGAATTTCCTCTTCCAGCGCGGCCAGCGCCTGCTTGCCGGTATAGGCCGTGCGCACCGTGTAGCCGGCGCGCTCCAGTAAAAACTTCATCAAATCCTGATTATCCTGATTATCTTCGACCAGCAAAACCCGCATGAGCATGGCGCCTCCATCAAAACAATAATTCATCATACTACGATGTGGTATATTTTTGCCATGCGCTTAATGTTTGTGGCCGATGGCCGCTCTCCGATTACCCTCAACTGGCTGCGTCATTTCACCGAAAACGGTCACCAGGTTTTTCTGGCTTCCACCTTTGATTGCCCGCCCCCGCCCGGCCTGACCGGCTACCGGCTGATTCCGGTCGCTTTCAGCGGGGCAAAAAAAGCCTCCGCTTCAGACCGCTCACGGCGGGGAATTTGGGGCGCGCCCGCCCTCGGGCTGCGCACCACGCTGCGGCAGTGGCTCGGCCCGCTGACGCTCGCCGCCTCCGCCCCGGCCTTGCGCGCCTTCCAGCGCGAAATTCAGCCCGATTTAATTCACGCCCTGCGCATTCCCTACGAGGGCATGCTGGCCGCTGAGGCGGCGGAAGGAATTCCACTGGCGGTATCCGTGTGGGGCAACGATTTCACCCTGCACGCGCCCGCCACCCCGCTGATGAGTCACTTCACCCGCAAAACGCTGCGCCGCGCCGATGCTCTGCTGGCCGACTGCGCGCGCGACCTGCGCCTGGCGCGCGGCTGGGGGCTGGCCGCCGAAAAACCCAGACTGGTCGTCCCCGGCAACGGCGGAATCCGGCGCGAGGTCTTTTTCCCGCCCGCCGCGCCGCCCGCCGAAGCGCTGATTCTCAACCCGCGCGGATTCCGCGCCTATGTGCGCAACGATAGTTTTTTTCGCGCCATTCCGCTGGTCTTGCGCGAACTGCCTCAGGCAAAATTTCGCTGTGTCGGCATGGCCGATGAAGCGCGCGCGCGCGAATGGGCGCAGCGGCTGAAAATCGAAGCGGCGCTGGAACTGCTTCCGGCGCTGACACCCAGCCAAATGGCAGCCGCCTTCCGCGCCGCGCCGCTGATGGTTTCACCCAGCACGCACGATGGCACGCCCAATACCCTGCTGGAGGCCATGGCCTGCGGCTGTCTGCCGGTGGCCGGTGATTTGGAATCGATTCGAGAATGGATTAAGCCCGGCGAGAATGGCCTGCTGGTCAACCCCGCCGACCCGCAGGCGCTGGCTCAGGCCATTTTGCGCGCCCTGCGCGATGAGCCATTGCGCCGCCGCGCCGCCGCTCAAAATTTGGCCCTGGTTGCCGCAAAAGGCGACTACGAAGAAAACATGCGGCGCGTGGAAGAATTTTACGCGCAGTGCGCCTCACCATCATTTACTCAGGAGAAAAAATGACTCTGCTGCTGACCCTGCATTCGATTGTGCGCTGGCTGGTGATTTTGAGCGCCGCCGCCGCGCTCATCAAACTATCTTTCGGCTGGGCAAAAAAACAGCCCTTCGATAAACTCGCCAGTGGGCTGACGGGCGCTTTCGGCGGGCTGATGGATACCCAACTTTTGCTCGGTGGATTTTTCTTCCTGCTGAGCGGCGCCGCCATCCCCGGCGGATTTAGCCTGCGCTATCGCTGGGAACACCTCAGCCTGATGCTGGTGGCCGTCATCCTGGCGCATCTCCCGGCGCTGTGGAAAAAACAACCCGACACACTGCGCTACCGCAACACGCTTTTTGCCCTGCTGGCCGCGCTGATTTTGGTGGCGCTGGGCGTTTCGCTGCTGCCGGGAAACCGCTGGCTGAAAATTACCGGCCTGTTCTAAAACAGGGAACGGTTGGCGCTGACCCACTCAAAAAGTTGGCGCACCCCGGCCTCCACGTTGAATTTTGGCCGCCAGCCGAGAACTTGCTCCGCTTTGCGGATGTCGGCCACAAAAACCTTCTGGTCGCCGGGGCGCCAGTCGCCGCGCGTGACGGGCAGGCTGTGGCCGATGAGTTTTTCGAGCATGGGGGCAAATTCGTTCCAAATGGAAATGGTATTTGACGCGCCGCCGCCCAGGTTGAAAACCTGGCCCTTGACCCGCTCAATGTTGGCAATCGCCAGGTCATAGGCGTCGAGCAAATCATAAACGTGCAGCAGGTCGCGCACCTGTTTTCCATCGCCATAAATGGAGAGGGGTTTGCCGGTGACGGCGGCAATCACAAACCAGGCCACCCAGCCCTGATCTTCCACGCCAAATTGACGGGGGCCGTAAATGCAGGACTGGCGTAAAACAACGCTGTTGATGCCGTAAATGCGAAAATAATCGCGCACATACTGGTCGCCGCTGCCTTTGCTGCAACCGTAGGGCGAGTGAAAATCGAGAGGCTGGCTCTCGCTCGCGCCGAAGGG
>JAVHNW010000021.1:0-6752 GCA_036169755.1 bacterium
AGCATCACACTGGGCGAGGTCAATGATGCCTATAAGTATTTTGAGCATCAATTATGAGCGCAACGGTATTTTGGGCATGTTTTTGAATTTTGGCACGGTATACATTCAGGTTGGCGGCGCAAAATTTGACTTTGAAGATGTGATGAACCCGCCCGGTGTGCAGCAGGATATTGCCAGCCGCGTTTTTGCCCGTCAGCAGAAAAAACGCGAAGGCGATGCCGCCGGTGAGCGTGAGCGCATGATTGAGTGGATGGCCTGGTATCACAAAACGGTGGAAGAGGCGCGCAGGCTGGAAGAGCAGGCGCGCAAGCAAAATGATAAACCCGCCTGAAATATCGGGTAAAATGTTCAGCCTGTTGATGGATTATTCGTTTGTTTATCGAGGAATTTTATGGCGCTTCAAGAAATTGTGACTGTTCCGCAGGATGTTTTGCGCCGCAAGGCGCGCACGGTGACGGATTTTGGCGAAAATCTGCAAACTCTGATTGATGACATGGTGGAAACCATGCGCCAGGCGCCGGGTGTTGGCCTGGCCGCGCCGCAGATTGGCGTTTCGGAACGGGTGATTGTGGTCGAGTATTACGAAAACGAAGCAGACGAAGAGCGCGAAGAGGACGAAACTCCCGCGCCAAAACGGCTGTACACGCTGGTTAACCCCGAAATTACACGCGCTTCCAAAGAAATGGAAGTCGGCGCCGAGGGCTGCCTTTCCATTCCCGGCGTGATGGGAGACGTGGAACGCCACCTGGCAATCACCGTCAAGGCGCAGAACCGGCGCGGTCAGCCGGTGACGCTCAAACTGAAGGACTGGACCGCGCGTATTTTCCAGCACGAAATTGACCATCTGAACGGTATTTTGTTCACCGATTTAGCCAGCAAAGTGTGGAAGCCCGAAGGCGCAGTCGAAGACAAAGTGTAGTCATGTTCATCAAGCGACTTTCGCTGACCAATTTTCGCAACTTCGCCCGCCTGGATTTGGAATTTCCACGGCGGGCTGTTTTACTGGTCGGCAGCAACGCCCAGGGAAAAACCAGCCTGCTGGAAGCGGTCTATTTCCTGGCAACTTTCGCCTCCTTCCAAACGCACACCGACCGCCAGCTGATTAATTTCATCGCCGCGCGCGAACCGCTGGCGGTGGCGCGCCTTGTCGCCGAGTATGAGCGCGGCGGGCGCAGTCACCGCCTCGAAGTTCGCATCATCCAAGAATCTGTTGGCGCGCTCGGACAGCGCGCGCGCAAAGAAATCCTGTTGGACGGCGTCAAACGCAGCGCCAGCGAAGCCATCGGCCACATTTCGGCGGTTTTATTTCTGCCGCAAATGTCGCGCACGCTGGAAGGTGGCCCGGAAGAACGCCGCCGCTATCTCAATCTGGCGCTGGCGCAGGCCATCCCCGGCTACGCCGCCGCCCTCAGCGAATATCATCAGGCGCTCACCCAGCGCAACGCCCTGCTCAAATTACTCGGCGAGCGTGGCGGCGACCCGGCGCAACTGACCTATTGGGACGAAATTTTGACCAGCAGCGGCGCAAAACTCATCCTGTGGCGCATTCAGGCCATTCAAGAATTGGAACGCCTGGCGGCGCGCACCCATCACAGCCTGACGCGCGGCGCCGAGGTACTGCGCCTGGCCTATCACCCAGCCTTCGACCCGCTGCCGCGTCCGGCCAATCAAATCGCCCTGCGGATGGATACCCCGCTGGATCGTTCCGCGCTGGACCTTGCCGCCGTTAAAAGTGGTTTTCTCGCTGCCCTCAGCCGCGCCCGCGTCGAGGAAATTGCCCGCGGCGTGACCACCCTGGGGCCGCATCGTGACGAATTGCGCTTCCTCGCCAACGGCATTGACCTGAGCGATTACGGCTCACGCGGACAAATCCGCACGACCCTGCTGGCGCTCAAAATGGCCGAAACCGCCTGGATGCAGGCGCGGACTGGCGAACCGCCGGTTGTTCTGCTGGACGAGGTGATGGCCGAATTGGATCAGACTCGCCGCGCCGATTTACTTTCTGCCATTGAAGCAAGCGCCGGGCAAACAGTATTAACCACCACCGACACCGAGCCTTTTTCGCCCGCATTTTTGGATAGCGCGCAAACCTGGCGCGTGCAGGCCGGTGTGGTGGAAACAACTTAAAAGGAGAGCGTCATGTCGGTCAAGCACGCCAGCCAAGTTCCCGCCAGCCCGGTTTCTGCCGGAGTTGATACCACCATTCAGGTCTTGATTTCCAGCCAGGAAGGCCCCAATTTTGCCCTGCGCCGTTTTGTGATGCAGGCCGGGGGCGGAATGCCGCTTCACACCAACACGGTGGAGCACGAGCAGTATGTTTTGCGCGGCAGGGCGCGCATTGGCATTGAGCACGAAGAAATTGAAGTGCAGGCTGGCGATGTGGTTTTTATCCCCGCCGGAGCGCCGCATTTTTATCAGAACACGGGCGACGAACCGTTTGAGTTTTTGTGCATTATCCCCAACAAAAAAGACGAAATCAAAATTCTGGGCGAAAACGCCTGTTAAAGCAGCGGCGATTTGGTCGGAATGCCCACCGCGCGCGGATATTTTTCTGGCGTGGCGGCGATTTTATCGGCGATGACCAGGAAGCGTTCATCCACGACACCGGGCAGGGTGATGGGAATCAGCTGGCGCAGGCGTCCGCCGAGCAGGGTCAGCGCTTTTTCGGCGGATTGCGCTTCGGCGGGGGCGCTTTCCCCTTTTTGGGCGAGCATCGCCCCGCCGATTCGTACCAGCGGCAGCAGGTATTCGCTCAGGATGGGCAAATTCGCCACGGCGCGGGCAAGCGCCCAGTCATATTTTTCGCGGTGCGCGGGCAGTTGTCCCAATTCTTCGGCGCGCAGAGTCAGAACTTCGACTTGTTCCAGCCCCAGTGTGGCGACCATGTGCTGGCAGAAGGCGGCTTTTTTGCCGACAGATTCGACCAAAGTCAGGCGCAGGGCGGGGTAGAGAATTTTGAGCGCCAGGCCGGGAAATCCGGCGCCGGTGCCGACATCTACCAGGCGGCGCGGCGTTGAATTTTTCCAGGCCAGGCTGCAGGAAAGCGAGTCGAGGAAATGTTTGGCGCGAATGCCTTGCGCGTCACGGATGGCGGTCAGGTTGAAGCGTTGATTCCAGGCGAGTAGTTCGCGCTCGTAAATTGTGAATTGGGCGCTTTGTTTGGGGGTCAGGCGCAGGCCAAAAAGGGCGGCGGCATCGGCGAGAAGTTTGTCCATAAGTGTGGGCAATTATATCTGTTCTGGCCTGGGTTTATGGTAAAATCCTGTCCGCTCGGAGGGATGACCGAGCGGCTGAAGGTAACGGTCTTGAAAACCGTCGTGGTGCAAGCCACCGTGGGTTCGAATCCCACTCCCTCCGCTGGTCATCTTGACAACCGAATATTGGGGAGGTGCCAGAGTGGCTGAATGGGCTCGCCTGCTAAGTGAGTGTCGGGGCTTAAACCTCGACCGCGGGTTCAAATCCCGCCCTCCCCGCCAGAGACACGCCGTAAAAGGCGTGTTTTTTTATAGAGCCGCAGGTATAATCCATTAATCTATCCGCGCGCCCGTTTTTGCCTGTGCTTGCGCCTTTGTGGGGTTTGCTTGGGTTCTGGCCGTATCAACCTGGAAAACAAAATCATCATCCGGAAAAGCTTTCTCAGCGTGAGTAGCCCATGCCGGAGAGCCATCAAAAAGATAAATGCCGAGGCACCAATCCATGACAACTCAGCGTTATTCCATTACTCCTCATCCGATTGAAACCCTGCTTACCTGGATTAAATCTGGAGAAATCGCCATTCCAGAAATCCAGCGTCCCTTTGTTTGGGATGCCATAAAGGTTCGCAATCTGTTGGATTCCTTGTACCAGGGTTATCCAATTGGCTATCTAATTGTCTGGCGAAACCCGACGATTAAACTCAAGGATGGCACAGTTTCTGCTGGAAAACGCATTCTAATTGACGGTCAGCAGCGCATTACGGCGCTGATGGCCGCCCTGCTTGGCCGCGAAGTGCTGACCAAAGACTACGAAACCGTTCGTATCCGGATTGCTTTTAACCCGATTGATGAAAAATTTGAAGTTTCTAACCCTGCTATTCAAAAAGATAGTGTTTGGTTGCCCGATGTGGCTGAAATTTTCTCACCCAATGCCCGGTTGCTGCAAATAACAAAGGCTTATTGCGAATCTAACCCTGGAACTGATGCAGATCAATTGTTATCTACTTTGGATAAATTGCGCCGAATTACCAACAATCACCTCGGTGTCATTGACCTGGCTGAAGATTTGGATATCGAAACCGTCACCGAAATCTTCATCCGAGTTAACTCTTCTGGCGCGGAACTGAGTCAGGCTGATTTTGCCATGTCAAAAATAGCCGCCAATGAGTCGTATGACGGCAACCACTTGCGTAAGGCGATTGATTATTTTTGCCACCTGGCGGTTGCTCCCGAATTTTATGCGCGCATTCAGCGCGGCGACCCTGAATTTGCAAAAACTGATTTTTTTGCCAAAATGGCCTGGCTCAAAGAAGTTAATGACGACATTTACGACCCGTCCTATACCGATATGTTGCGAGTTGCTTTTACCTCCGAATTTGGGCGTGGCAGATTGCAAGATTTGGTCGCCTTGCTTTCCGGGCGCAATTTTGAAACCAAAGAGTATCAGGAAGCAATCGCTGAGGATTCTTTTGACCGTCTCAAAGCAGGCATTCTGAACTTTATCAATAAAACCCATCATGACCGCTTTACGATGATTGTTCGCTCTGCCGGTTTTGTGAATAGTAGCCTGATTGGCGGCCAGAACACTCTCAATTTTGCCTATATTCTTTACTTGCGCGCCCGCAAAGAAGGATTGCCAGCGGCTGACATTGAAAGTCTGGTACGCCGCTGGTTTGTAATGACCATGTTAACGGGGCGCTATTCTGGAACCCCCGAATCGGCATTTGACCTGGATATTCGTCAGATTACAGCCCGCGGAACAGCGGCCTATGTCTCCACCGTCATTGAAGCCGAACTTTCCGAAAGCTTTTGGACGGCTTTACTACCGCAACAAATGGAGACATCCTCTGGCATTAGCCCGTATTTTCTGGTCTATCAGGCGGCGCAAGTCAAACAAAGGGACAAGGGCTTTTTATCGCGTGACATCACGGTAGAAAACTTATTACAGCACCGCGCTGACGTTCATCACCTCTTTCCGCGTCAATACCTCAAGCAGATGGGCTTGCAGCGTGGACGATACAACCAAATCGCCAACTACGCCCTCGCGCAAACTGAAATCAACATTTCCATTGGCGCCAAGCCCCCACGGCAGTATTTCTCAGAGTTGCTGGAACAATGTCAGGGTGGAAAAAAGAAGTATGGCGCGATTACCGACTTGCAAGAAATGAAAGAAAATTTGCATCAGCAAGCCATTCCAGAAGGCATTTTCGACTCTTTGGCGGATGACTATGATGCTTTTCTTGCCGAACGCCGCCGGCTAATGGCGGCCAAAATTCGGGATTACTTCTGGCAGTTATGACCCTCTTTTTTCATCCGGCTATTTCGCCACTTATCCGCCCGGCGCGGAGAAAATAGAACGATGGAACAGCAACCCCAAAACCTCCTGCATGGCATCACCCTGGAAATGATTCTCATCGAACTGGTTCAGCAGTATGGCTGGCCCGAATTGTCGAAACGCATTTCGATTCGCTGTTTTTCCAACGACCCCAGCCTAAAATCCAGCCTGAAGTTTTTGCGGCGCACGCCCTGGGCGCGCAAGCAGGTAGAATCGCTCTACCTGGCGCTGCTGATGGATCGGCGCCGCGCCGAACAACCCTCTGCTCCCGCGTAAAAGGACAGACGCGGCGAATTTTCCAAACAGGGAGACGTCTTGATGAACGAGAAAAAACCAACAGTCGAGCCGCTGCGCGTGATTTTTATCTTGAGCGCCATTGCGCTGACGGTTTATGGGCAAATTGCGCTCTACGCCACGCCCATTCGGGAGAATGTAGTGCTCCCTCTCCCGACCTGGATTAGCCTGGCCGGTATTCTCCTGTTTTCGGTCGCTTTGTGGCCGCGGCCCTTTCCGCTTTGGAAAAAACTCAATGACCGGCTGATGCTCGAGGCCGCGACAGCCTGGGTTGTGGCGGCTCTGGGTTTTACCTTGCTGGCAGCCTTTGCCGCCTACCGTTTTGAGCGCAGCGGGCTTTTTAACTTTATCCCAGTGGTTTCGTTCTGGCTGCTGGGCGCATTTTGTTACCTGATGGCTTTTTTGCCCCCAAAAATCACCTGGCGCGCTGGCCGGGATTGGTTTTTGGCGCATCGCCGCGAAATCATCCTGGTGGGTTTAATTGAAATATTGGCAGTGGCGCTGCGCTTTTACAACCTGGGCGCGCTTCCGCACGTCATCAACGGTGATGAGGCGCGCATGGGCCTGGTGGCGATGGAGACCGCTCACAGCGCCCTCGCCAACCCGTTTACACTGTGGGAAAACATTGGCGCGTTTTATCTGCAGGCCATCAATTTCTTTTTCGGTTTGTTTGGCGTATCCGCCTTTGCTCTGCGCCTGCCGGCGGCGATTGCCGGGTCACTGGCGATTCTCTCCACCTATCTTTTTTCGCGCCAGGTGGCGGGCAAACGCATCGCGTTGATTACCATTTTTCTGCTGGCGACCTCGCATACCCACATTCACTTTAGCCGCACCGTGGCAGTTTCCTACATCCAGGGCACCTGGCTGCTGCCGCTCGAATTTTATCTTCTGCTCAGCGGCCTCGAAAAACGCAGCGCCTGGCGCGCCGC
>JAVHNW010000022.1:0-6720 GCA_036169755.1 bacterium
TCGCTGATTGTCGTGCTGCTCGCCCTGTTACTCGACCAAACTGCAGTCGGCCAAAGCCTGCAGTCGCGCTACGATGTCACGCTGGTTACCTACACCTTGGTCAACCTCCCGCAAGTCCTGATTGACGGATTAACCATCGGCTTCGTGTACGCCGCCATCGCCCTCGGCTACACCATGGTCTACGGCGTACTGGAATTCATCAACTTCGCCCACTCCGAAATTTTTGCCGTGGGCGCTTTCGTCGGCGTGGAAATTTTAATCGCCCTCAAGAATGCCGGAATTCTCAGCGCCGCCTCGCTGGGAGTCGCCTATCTGATTCTGCTGTTTGCCCTGCTGGCAGGCATGACTGCTTCTGGCCTGCTGGCGGTCGCCGTGGAACGAATCGCCTACCGCCCGCTGCGTGGCGCCCCTCGTCTGGTACCGCTCATTTCGGCGATTGGCGTCTCTTTTTTCCTGCAAGACATGATCCGCCTAGTTGAAAGCCTCACCACCGGACAATTTAACCGTATCATCCCCACTTTTGGCAACTTTGACGAACGCCTCATCTTTGGACAACTTCCCCTGGGCGCCACCAGCGTGGCGCTGGGTGTACAAATTAAATCACTTATCGTTATTTTTATCGCCGTCATCATGTTGGTCGGGTTAAACTACCTGGTCAACGCCACCAAAATCGGCAAAGCCATCCGCGCTGTTGCCCAAGACCGACCCACGGCCAGCCTGATGGGCATTGATGTCAATCGCATTATCTCCGCCACATTCTTGATTGGCGGCACACTCGGCGGGGCAGCGGGCGTCTTGTACGCGCTCAAATTTACCCGCATTGACCCCTTCGTTGGCTTCTTCCCCGGCCTGAAAGCCTTCACCGCCGCCGTCCTGGGCGGCATTGGTAATCTGACGGGCGCCCTGCTCGGCGGCATCGTACTCGGCCTGCTGGAAACCTACGCGGGCGCGTTCATGTCTGCCTTCACCATGGGGGCCGCTGGCGCAGAATACAAAGATATTTTAGCCTTTGGCATCCTCATCCTGGTACTCATCTTCCGCCCGCATGGGTTGATGGGCGAAAACGTGAGCCAGAAAGCCTAGAGGAGAATCCCATGTTTTCCAAAGAAAAATTTCACGATTTCCTCACCAAACTCAACACAGGCTATACGCCCTATATCCTGACCCTGGCTCACATTTTGATTGGCGCCATTTGGGTTTACTCCAGCCCACGCTCCAATGTAGCCTTTGTTGTTTTCATTTCATCCCTGTTGACGCTGTACGGTCTGAATACCAAAAACGTCTTCAAACTTAGCACCGGGTTGATTTTGGCGCTCGTTGTAATGCCCGTTTTGGGCGTGCGCAACATTTTCTACCTGGAAATCATGTTCCAGATTAGCATTTTCGCCGCGCTTTCTCTGGGCCTGAATATCGTCATCGGCTTCGCCGGGCTGCTCGACCTGGGCTACGTCGCCTTCTATGCTGTCGGCGCGTACCTGTGGGGCTTTTTTGGCTCACAACAATTCTTCGCCATCCCCTACGCCCCCGGCGTTCAACCTTCCAACTTGCCATTTTTACTGCCCGGCGACATGTTCTACCTGTTCATCTTCATCGCCATCATCGTTGCCGCGCTGACGGGTATCCTGCTCGGCCTGCCTGTCCTGCGCCTGCGCGGCGACTACCTGGCCATCGTCACCCTCGGCTTTGGCGAAGTCATCCGCGTGCTGGCCAACAACCTGGATAAGCCCTGGAATATCACCAACGGCCCTCAGGGAATTACCCCCATCCAGCGCCCCACGATGCCACAGTTCATCGTGGACGGGTTCAATACTCTCTTCAGCGGGGTGATTGGACACACCGTCTCCACCGCAGATGTGTATAACGTTTTCTTCTACCTGCTGGCGCTGCTGGTGATTATCACCATCATCCAGGTCGTCTCCCGCCTGAATGACTCGAAAATTGGCCGCGCCTGGACCGCCATCCGCGAAGATGAAACCGCCGCCATCGCCATGGGCATCCCGCTCGTGCAGATGAAACTGGCCGCCTTCGCCGCTGGCGCATCCTTCGCTGGAGCGATGGGTGTGCTGATGGCTGCCAGCCGCACCTTCGTCAGCCCCGAAAGTTTCAGCTTCATGCAGTCCATCGGCGTGCTGACGATGGTCATTTTGGGTGGAACCGGCAGCATCCCCGGCGTCATTTTGGGAGCCGCCACCGTCACTATTCTCAACCTGCAAATTCTGCAAGGCTTTTCGCTCTATCTGAGCCAGCTGCGCCAGAGCGATGCCGTCATCCCCATCATCAACTTCGCCTGGAAAAACCTTTCCACCCAACTTGACCCGGCGAAATATCAACGCCTGCTCTTCGGAGCCATCCTTGTCTTGATGATGATTTTCCGCCCGGCGGGGCTTATCCCCGCAGCGCGCCGCCAGCGCGAGTTGGCCGACGAGAAGGCAGAATAACGAGGAACCCATGGCATTGCTTCAGGTACTTGACGTAACCAAACGCTTTGGCGGCCTGACCGCCGTCAACAAGATGAACTTTGAGCTGAAAAAAGGCGAAATTGTCAGCGTAATTGGCCCCAACGGCGCAGGCAAAACCACTTTCTTCAACACCCTCACCGGCCTGTATCGCCCCGAGGAAGGAAAAATCCTTTTTAACGGCCTGTCCCTGATTGGCCTGCGCCCCGACCAAATCGCCGCGCGCGGCATCGCCCGCACGTTTCAGAATATCCGCCTGTTTGGCAACATGACCGTCATCGAAAACGTGCTGGTCGGCATGCACATCCACCTCAAACAAAACATGGCAACGGCCGTCCTGCGGATTGCCTCCTTCAAAAAAGAAGAGGAACAAGCCGAGGCCCGCGCCCACGAATTGATTAAATATGTGGGGCTGGACGGCAGCCTGAGCAACGAACTGGCGAAAAACCTACCCTATGGCGGTCAGCGCCGCGTGGAAATTGCTCGCGCCCTGGCAGCCGACCCGCAGCTGCTGCTGCTCGACGAACCTGCCGCCGGGATGAACCCACAGGAAACCGAAGATGTCACCAACCTCTTCCGCCGCATCCGTGACGAAAAAGGCATCACCATTTTGCTGATTGAACACGATATGCGCGTGGTCATGAAAATTTCTGAGCGCATCACCGTGATGGATTATGGCGAAAAAATTGCCGAGGGCAGCCCGGCCCAAATTCGCGCCAACCAGCGCGTGATTGAAGCCTACCTGGGACGCGGCGCAGTGGCCGGACAACACGAGGAGAAGGTCAAATGAGCCTGCTGACCCTGGAAAACGTTCACAGCTACTACGGGCGCATCCACGCCCTGAAAGGCATCAGCCTGGAAATTAATCAGGGTGAAATTGTTACTCTGATTGGCGCCAACGGCGCGGGAAAAAGCACCACCCTGCGCACCATTTCCGGCATTTTGCACCCCAAACAAGGGCGGGTACTCCTTCAGGGGCAGGATATTTCTCACCTGGAAGCCCACAAAATTGTTGCGGCGGGCATCGGCCATGTTCCCGAAGGGCGCGGAATTTTCCCCAACCTGACGGTCAAAGAAAATATGGAAATTGGCGCCTACATCATCAACGACAATGCCGAAATCGCCCGGCGCATGGATCATGCCGTAACGCTCTTCCCGCGTCTGAAGGAGCGCATCAGCCAAAAAGGCGGCACCCTCTCTGGCGGCGAACAGCAAATGTTGGCCATCGCCCGCGGGCTGATGATGCAGCCCAGCGTGTTGATGCTGGATGAACCCTCGATGGGCCTGGCGCCGGTGCTGGTGGAATTAATTTTCGACATCATCAAACAGTTGAATGAACAAGGCACCACCATTCTGCTGGTCGAACAAAACGCGCTGATGGCGCTCTCCATCGCCCACCGCGGCTACGTCTTGCAGACCGGCGAAATCGTCATCACCGACACCGCCGCCAACCTGAAACAAAACGAAACCGTCCAACACGCCTACCTGGGCGTTGAGTAAACGCCGAAAATAACCCAAAAAGCGCGGAGAATTCTCTCTCTGCGCTTTTTTTATTCTGCTTGCGCAGAAACCCGGCCAGCAGGTAAAATACGGCCATTCCCCATCCCCCCCAAAAAAAATATGCCATCCGCTGAAATTATCACCATTGGAACTGAAATTTTGCTGGGCGAAATCGTGGACACCAACTCCGCCTGGCTGGCGCGCAAATTGCGCGACCTGAACGTGGACATTTTCCGCACCGCCACAGTCGGCGACAACGCTGAACGCATTGCCGAAATTTTGCGCGAAACCCTCACCCGCGCCGACATCATCATCACCACCGGCGGGCTGGGCCCCACCGTAGACGACCCAACCCGCGAAGCCGTCGCCCTGGCATTTGGCCGCCCCAGCGAATACCGCCCCGAACTCTGGCAGCAAGTCATCGAGCGCATGGCGCGCTTCGGGCGCGTTCCCGGCGAAAACCAAAAACGCCAGGCCTACATTCCCCAAAACAGCCTGGCGCTGACCAATCCCGTCGGCACCGCCCCGGCCTTCATCGTGGAAGAAAATGGAAAATGCGTCATTTCTCTGCCGGGCGTACCGCGCGAAATGGAATACCTGGCCGAAAACGAAGTCTTCCCCTACCTGCGCCGCGCCTACAACTTGTGCGGGTTAATCAAGGCCCGCGTTTTACACAGCGCAGGAATGGGCGAATCCATCATTGACGAAAAAATCGGCGACCTGGAAACGCTCACCAACCCAACGGTCGGCCTGGCCGCGCACGCCGGAGCCGTAGACATCCGCATCACCGCCAGGGCTGAAACCGAGGAAAACGCCAATCGCCTGATTGCGGCGGTGGAAAGCGACCTGCGTCAGCGCCTCGGCAACATCATCTACGGCGCAGATGAGGAAACCCTGGAAAGCATCGTCCTGCGCCTTCTCACCGCGCAAAACGCCCGCCTGAGCGTTGTCGAAGCCAACAGCGCGGGAGAATTGACGCGCCGATTGAGTTCCACCGGCCTGCCCCAAACGTTTGCAGGCGGAAAAATCATCTCCGAGCCACTCAACAGCGCCGAATTATTGCACGCCCTCCAGGCCGAATGCGCCGCCTCAGGCGCAGACTACGGCCTGGGGCTGGCAGCCCATCCCGTTCCCGGAACACTGGAAACCAGCCTGGCGCTGATTGGCCCAACGCGCGCCTGGACAGAAACCCGCGGTTATGGCGGACACCCCAAAAACCTGGCCGGGTGGGGCGCAACCAGCCTGCTGGACGCCCTGCGCCAAACGCTCTTGAACGCATGAAAAAAAGTTATCGGGAATCGCCCGCATAATTTGGGGCGCAAACCTGCTCGGCCCGCTGGCGCCGGGAATTTTCGCCCGGCGGGCGGCCCGATTTCCCCGAGTCGCTGCGCCTGGCCGAAGACATCGCCGCTGTCAGCGTTTACCCGTACCCGCCGATTGATACCGGCTGCGACTATACCGGCAATTTGACCGATTGGGCGGCCAACACGCGCAGCATTCCCGCGATAGATATTGAATTAACCAATCACCACGATAGCAATTTTGCTCAAAACCTGCGCGTTTTACAGGTTTTTTTGGGCTGGCGCTAACGGCAGAGTGAACGAAAACAGGCTGCCCTGTCCAACGCCAGCGCTGGTTGCAAAAATTTTCCCGCCGTGGGCTTCCACCAGGGCTTTGGCAATCGTCAGCCCAATGCCCGAGCCGCCGCCTTCCTGGCGGGAACGGGATTTGTCCACGCGGTAGAAGCGGTCAAAAATGTGGGGGAGATTTTCAGACGGGATGCCAACACCGGTATCCGCCACCGAAACGCGCATTTCGCCGCCCGCCGCCCCGGCAGAAACCGTCACCGCGCCGCCAGCCGGGGTGTATTGGACGGCGTTGCTGATTAAATTGGTGAGTACCTGGGCAATGCGGTCGCCATCCACTCGGACGGGAGGCAGTTCGGGCGGCAGGGCAAGTTTCAGCGTAATGTTTTTTTGCTGAAGCTGCGGCAAAAGCCGTTTGGCGGTAGTTTCTATCAGCGCGGCCAGGCTGACGGGGGCGACATCCAGATGAAAGGCGCCCGCTTCGACCCGGCTCAATTCCTGCAAATCGTCCACCAGGCGCGAAAGGCGCTCGGCTTCGGCGTGAATTTGCTGGTAGGTTTCGGCGCTGGCGGGCAAAACGCCGTCCAGCAGGCCTTCCATGTAGCCCTTGATGGCGGTCAGCGGGGTGCGCAGTTCGTGCGATACATCGCCGATGAGCCGGCGGCGCATGGTTTCAACCTGTTCGAGTTCGGCGGCCATCTGGTTGAACTGCCCGCCGAGTTGGGCGATTTCATCCTGGCCGGAGATTGCGACACGCTCGGCGTAGTGTCCGGCGGCGATGCGCTGGCTGGCGCGGGTCATCTGCTGCATGGGGGCGACAATGCCGCGGCTGAAGAGCAGGCTGACCAGCAAAGCGGCCAATGAAGCGATGAAGACAGCCAGCAGCATGGCTTCGGTGACGCCCGCGCGGAAATTGGCGAAAAGCTGCTGCTGCCCCTGGGGATTTTGCGGGCTGCCGTAGCCCATGCCCATGCCTCGCCCGCCGTTTTCGGCGGGGAGCGGGGTTCCCATCATTTCCATCATGTGGCGGTTGAAGGATTGCGGCAGGGCGGCTTCGGTGGTGAGAATCATGACAATGGCGGCCAGCAGAATGATGGCAAGATACGAAATGAGCAATTTGACGCCCAGTCGGTTTTGCAGGTAGTTTTTCATAAGGGCTCGTCTTCAAAGCGATAGCC
>JAVHNW010000023.1:0-6665 GCA_036169755.1 bacterium
CCTTGGAAACAATATCGGTGAAATACTTGCCGCGGTCATTGAATTCGATGCTCATGGAAAACTCCTAGGAACGCCCCTGGCGGGCAAGGTGAACAATATCGCGCGAGACCTGGCTGAGCATCATGACGGCGGTATCGTTGGGAAGATGGCGCGAAACTGGCAAATGCTGATTATTGGAAAGCGTCATGTTGCCCATCATGTACGGGATGGTGGCCTGAATTTGCAGCCCCAGCAAACGCTCCGCGTCACTTTTGCTGAGGCCTTCCGGGCCGATCACGCGGTTGAGAACGGGATACACCCGCCGATGCTGAAGACCCTTGACCTGCAGGTAATCCCATACTTTGCGGCTGAGAGTGATGGTGCTCAAATCCGCAGAAAGGACGAGCGCCACCACATCCGCTTCGAGAATGATGGGCAGGCTGATGCGCGAAAGTGAGCGGCCCAAATCAATCAGGGTCAGGTCAAAGGCCTGACGCGCAGCGCGAATCAGGCCAGGAATACGGGAAGCGTCCAGCGCATTGGCCGACTCTGGGTCGGCGACCCCCGCCAACAGGCGGAAGCGCCAACTCTCCTGCAAGGGCAGATGCTGGCGCATGTACTCGCCGCTGATGGCTTCGGGCGTTTCGGCGGCGGCCTGCGCCAGCGAAAAGGTTTCATCGTAGCCAACGATGGGGCCAATCGAGCCGATTGGCAGGACCAAATCCATCACCGCCACATCCAATTCGCGGTTGGTCTCGGCGATATTTTGGGCCAGATTGGCGCACAGGGACGAGGTGCCGCTGCCGCCTTTGGCGCTCAAAAAAACCACCAGCAGCCCGCCCTGACGCGCCACCGAAAGCGGCGTCTCGGCTTTGGGGCGCAGCAGCGTCAAGAGTTTTTCAAACACATCCGGCGTTTTCGACAAAACCTCGTTACAACCAGCCGCCATCAGCGCAGAGGTCAATTCTGGCCCAGGGTTGGTGGACAAAGCGATGCACAGGGTGGCGGCGGTGCGCCGGTCGGCGCGCAGGCGGCGGATGAATTCTACGCCGGGCATGTCGGGCAGCTGCGGGTCAAAAATGATGACCTCCGGCTGATCGCGCAGGGCGGCGATGTAGCCCTCGCGGGCCGATGAACCCGTCTGAACAAGGTGCCCGTAGCGGGAAAGGTAGGCGGCAAAAAAACTGAGCGTGCGAGGGTCAGCATCCAGAACCAGTACCGAAACAGGGGCTTCGTCCATGACAGTTTTTCCTGGGTCAGGCTTCCAGCGGGGGCATCAAATAGCCCAGGCCAGAACGGGTGACGATGTGTTTGGGGTTGTGCGAATCGTCCTCCAATTTTTGGCGCAGGCGGGCGATGCTCACCCACAGAATTTCCTTGTCGTCATGATATTCCGGCCCCCAGACGCTGGTGAGCAGATCTTCAGCGCTCATCACCTGGCCGACGCTGTGGGCAAACTGCAAAAGCAGGCGATATTCTGTCGCTGAGAGAAAAACCGGTTGGGCGCCGCGCCAGACTTCGGCGCGGGCAAAATCAATCCGCAGGTTGCCGTGCTCAAAAAAGCGGCTGGAGTTGACTTCTTTGGACGATTGCGAGCGGCGTAAAACCGCGCGCACGCGCGCCAGCACTTCGGTGGCCGAAAAAGGCTTGACGAGGTAATCATCCGCGCCCAAATCGAGGCCGCGCACCCGGTCTTGTTCTTCGCCTTTGGCGGTCAGCATGATAATGGGGACGTTGGAAAACTGACGGATGCGCTGGCAGACGGAAAAACCATCCAGCCCAGGCATCATCACGTCGAGCAGAATTAACTCTGGCAGCGAGGAGGAGAAAATTTCCAGCGCCTGCAAGCCGTCCTGGGCCAGAATCACTTCGTAGCCTTCGGTTTTCAGGTTGGCCTCCAGCAAACGCAGGTAACGAGGTTCATCATCCACAACCAAAACGCGAGTCGCCATTTCAGCCTCCGGGGAGTACGGTACGCGGGTCAGCGGGTAAATCTATACAAAAGGTGACGCCCTGGCCCACTTTGGATTCGGCAGTTAATACGCCGCCGTGAGCGCGAATGATTTGCTGGCAAATATACAATCCCAGGCCGCTGCCCGAACCGCCCTGGCCGGGAATGCGGTAGAACTTGTCGAAAATTCGTTCCAGGTTTTCGGGGGCAATGCCCGGCCCCTGGTCCGAAAAGAGGATGCGTTGGCCGCTTTCGGTTTCGTTCAGCCGAATGGTGATGGGCGCGCCCGGCGCATATTTGACGGCGTTGCTGAACAGGTTTTCAATCACCTGGGTAATGCGCACGCCGTCAGCGCGAATGGGCATCAGCGTTGGGGTTTCGAGCCGAACCTGCATGGTCTTGCAGCGATTTTGGTTGCGCAAAACCGCATCGCGCAGCAGGCCGTCCAGGCGCATGGCCTGGAAATTCATGGAAAGCGTGTTGCTTTGCAGGCGCGCCGATTCGAGCAGGTCTTCAATCAGCCGGTTGAGATGGTCGGCTTCTTCATCAATGATGGTGAGAAACTCGTGGCGGGTTGGTTCATCCCATTCGGTATCGGAACGCAGCAGGGTGGTGGAATAGCCTTTGATGAAGCCGAGCGGCGTGCGCAGTTCGTGCGAGATGGTGGCGATGAAGGTTTCCTGCAAATCCATCTGACGCTGAGCGTCCTTGAGCCGGGCGACAACTTCCAGCAGGCGCTTGCGCTCAAAGAGGCTGGAAAATTGGGTGGCGATAAATTGGGCGCGTTGAATCTGGCTGTGGGTGTAGGTTGGGCCGCCGTAGCGCACGAAAATCAGCGCCCCCAGCAGTTCGCCCGGCGCGCGCATCGGCAGACCGAGGTAGTAGGGGAAAAACATGCGCTCATTGCGCGGCGTGGTGGAATCGGGCGTTTTGGCAATCGTCCGGGCCTGCTCCATCACCTGATTGGCGACTTCGTTGCCCCAGGCGCCGTCCGCCTCGGCGCTGCGTCCGCGTCCGATGGCGCGGGCGTAGACGACTTCGGTCAACCCGCCGGAGTCAGATTCCTTGAGGTAGAGCGCCATATTATCGAAGAGAAAAACCGAGCGCACCAGCGCAATCACCGAGTCGAGGGCTTCCTTCCAATCGGCGTGCGCCAGGACGGTTTCGGCAATTTCCAGATAATCGGGGGCGCGTTCTTCCAGGGCAGGCTGCATATTTTTATCGTTTGAGCGAGAAAACCAGCGGGAAAGAAACCACCGTTCCGGCGCCCGGCTGGGAGCGAATTTCAATCACCGAGCCGTGCGCTTCAACAATTTGACGCACCAGCGAAAGCCCCAGCCCGGTTCCGCCGTAGCGGCGCGTGGCCGAACTATCCAACTGGTGGAACGGTTCAAAAACTTCCTTCAGCCGTTCTGGCGGAATGCCAATGCCGGTATCGGCAACGCTGATGAGCGCCATTTTTTCCTCGCGGGTCACGGTCAGCGTCACCGCGCCCGCTTCGGGGGTAAATTTGACGGCGTTATCGAGCAGCTGCGCCAGAGTCCAACTTAATTTTTCTTCGTCCGCCTGCACTTCTGGCAGAGTCGAATCCAGTTCTACACGCAGCTCAATTTTTCGCTCGGCGGCTTTCGGCTCGACGTGCTTGACCAGCGCCGAAATCACCCGATTCAAATCCACCGGGCGCAGCTGCAGAGTTAATTCACCGCGCGAGGCCAGCGAGAACAAAATCAGGTCGTCAATCAGACCCTGCAGGCGGGCGGAAGAACGCAGGGAAACCACGAGCGCCTTCTTCTGATCAGCGTTCAAACTGCCCAGCGCCTCGGTCTGGAGCAGTTCGAGGTAGCCGCGAATATGCGTCAGCGGGGTACGCAGCTCGTGCGACACGTTGGCGACAAAATTGGCCTTCAATTGATGCAGTTCCGACAATTTACGCAGCGCTTCTTCCAATTCGGCGGTGCGCAGTTGAACGCGCAGTTCCAGGTTGCGATTGGCGTCTTCCAGCGCCGAGCGCAGGCGCACGATTTGCTCGGTCACGGCGCGGTCGAGGGTCGGGCGGTCGAGAAAATTCAATTCGACAACGGCCTGGCCCAGCAGGCAAGGCCGCTCGCGCGCCGCCTGTTGGCGCTGGTAGGCGAGCGCCTGCTGCAGCTGCGCCTCGCTCAGCAGCCCCATTTTCACCAGCTGGTCGCCCAGGCGGGGAACGAGCACCTCAGGGGTAATTAATTCAGCATCATTCATAATCGTTCAGCCTTGCCAGACCCATTCGCCTGCCAGGCAGGTGGCGCAGGGTCGAAACTCACGCAGAGCAGCGGGATCCGCCTGAAACGGGTCGCGCTCCAGCGTGATGAAATCGGCGAAGTAAGCGGGAGCGAGGCGTCCCTGGCGTGATTCTGTTCCAGCGGCGTAGGCGGGGCCGGTGGTGTACCCGGCCAGGGCGCTGGAAAAATCCAACCGCTGGGCGGGAATCCAGCCTGCGGGAGCGGGAGCGCCATCCGGGCGGCGGCGCGTCACGGCGGCGTGGATTCCCCAAAATGGGTTGGGGCTTTCGACAGGCGCATCCGAGCCAAAAGCGAGAATCGCGCCCGCGTCCTGCTGGGTTTTCCAGGCGTAGGCCAAGGCTGCGCGTTTGCCCCAATATTTTTCGGCGGCGAACATATCGGAGGTGGCGTGAACGGGCTGCATCGAGGCGATGATGTTCAGTTGGGCCAAACGGGGGGCGTCCGCGGGATGAATGAGTTGAACATGTTCAATGCGGTGACGCAGAGCGGGCAGGCCATGTTCGCGCTCGTGTGCGCGCAGGCGGGTGAAGGCTTCCAGCGCCTCATGCACCGCCCGGTCGCCGATGGCGTGAACTGTCAGGCTGAGGCCGCTTGCGGCGGCCTGGCGGCCAAGTTCAAATAATTCTTCGCCATCCAGGTTCAGGATACCGCGATTTTCGGCTTCATTCAAGTAGGGTTCCAGCATGGCCGCCGTGCGCGGGCCGAGCGCGCCATCCATGAAAGCCTTGACCGAACCAATTCGCAAATAATCATCCCCAAAACCTGTTCGCAGGCCGAGCGCGTGAGCATGCGGCAGCAGGTCAACCGGGACGCTTTTAATGACTCGCAATTTCAGTTTTTCTTCGGCGTTGAGCAGCTGCAGCGCCTGAAAAGCGCTGCGGTAATCAAAATCGTGGGCGCCGGTCAGGCCAAAACCGTGCAAAACGGGCAGGGCGGCGGCGATGGCGCTGGCGGCTTCGGCGGCGCTGGGCTGTGGAAGGATTTTTTCCAGCAGGCTGACGGCGCTTTCGAGCAGAATGCCGGTCGGCTGGCCGCGCGAGTCGCGCAAAATTTTTCCATTTTGCGGGTCGGGCGTGGCGGCGGTAATCCCCGCTGCGCGCAAAGCGGCAGAATTGGCCCAGCCCGCGTGCAGTGATTTGGCGCTGAGGTAAACCGGGTTGCGCGGCGCGACAGAATCCAAATCGGCGGCGCAGGGAAACTCGCCGCCCCAATCGTTTTGCTGCCAGCCGTGGCCGAGAATCCACGCGCCCGGCGCGGTACCGGCGGCGCGTTCCGCCACGCGGCGCAGGGCCTCCTCCAGGCGGGCGGTTTCCACGTTCACTTTTTGCAGGCTGAGGGCGTAGTGCATCAGGTGAATATGGGCGTCCGTCAGGCCGGGCAAAACAACCCGCCCGCCGAGGTCTTCCCGCGCAGCGGAGAGCGGCGCCTGCTCCAGAATTTCTTCCCCGCCGACAGCCAGCACGCGGCCCGCTTCCACCGCCAGCGCAGACGCTTTCGGCTGGCGCGGGTCGAGGGTATAAATGCGGGCGTTGTGGAAGATTTTCATTCTTTTTCCAACAAATGCGCCAAAATGGCGTCCAATTCTTCGGCAGAGTAGAAAAACAAGGTCAGCGAGCCGTTGCCTTTTTTGCCATTTTTAAGACGAACTTTGGTGCCGAGGCTGTTGCGCAGCCGTTCTTCCAGCGCCTGAACATCAGGGGCGGGCGCGGCGGGCAGGCGGGCGGGCGGTTTCTCGCCGCTCATTTTGCGAACAAGTTCCTCGGTCTGGCGCACCGTCAAATTTTGGCCCAGCACGGTTTGCAGGGCGGCATTTTGCGCCTGCGGATTGGCGAGCGAGAGCAGGGCGCGGGCGTGGCCTTCGGTGATGCGCCCATCCACCAGCACCTGCTGAATGTTGGCGGGGAGTTTGAGCAAACGCAGGGTGTTGGTGACGGCCACACGGCTTTTGCCAACGTGGCTGGCAATTTCTTCGTGCGAAAGGTGAAATTCGGCGGTTAACTGCTGGTAGGCCTGGGCTTCCTCCAGCGCGTTCAAATCGGCGCGTTGAATATTTTCAATCAGCGCCAACTCCAGCTTTTGCTGGTCGGTGGTCTGACGCACGATGACGGGGACTTCCGTCAGCCCGGCCAGGCGCGAGGCCTGCAGGCGGCGCTCCCCGGCGATGAGGGTGTAGCCGCTGCCGCTTTCGTTGCGGCTGACAATCAGCGGTTGAATGACGCCATGTTCGCGGATTGAGTCGGAGAGTTCCTGCAGCGCCGCCGGTTCAAAGCGCGTGCGCGGCTGGCGCGGATTGGGAATGATTTCATCCAGGGCCACCAGCAGCGCCGCGCCAGAAACTTGCGCGGCGGGCAGCGAATCGCTGCCCGGAATCAGGGCATCCAACCCTCGGCCAAGACCACTTTTTTTCAGCGCCATGCTTGCTCCTTTTTCACCGTGCGCAAAAAATTACGTCAGAC
>JAVHNW010000024.1:0-1301 GCA_036169755.1 bacterium
AGTGGGCGCTCGGCTCACTGCGCGTCACGCTCGGACGAGATTCCAGCGCGGCGGAGGTCGATTCGTTTTTGCAGGCGTTGCCCACGCTGGTAGAAAAAGCCAGGGCGCTGCCTGGCGGGGAGCGTTAATTTCGTGTCTTCCCAAAAAGTAGTCGTTGCCATGTCGGGCGGAGTGGACAGCTCAGTCGCGGCGGTTTTACTCAAGGAACAGGGTTATGACGTGACCGGAATGATGCTGCGCCTGTGGAGCGAGCCCGGCAAGGAAGAATCCAATCGCTGCTGCACCCCCGATTCCATGGCGCAGGCGCGGCGGGTGGCCGCCAAACTCGATATTCCATTTTATGTGCTGGACGCCAAAGAAATTTTTCGCCAGACAGTCGTCAGCGCCTTTCTTGATGGCTACGCGCAAGGTGAAACCCCTAATCCCTGCCTGATTTGCAACCGCCAAATCCGCTGGGAATTCCTGCTCAACCACGCCCTGGCGCTCGGCGCAGATTTCATGGCTACCGGACACTACGTCCGCAAACGAGTTGCGCCAGACGGACGTCAGGAACTGCTGCGCGGCATGGACCCAACCAAAGACCAGTCGTACGTTTTGCATGTGCTGACGCAGGAAAAACTGGCGCGGGCGCTTTTTCCGGTTGGCGATTACCCCAAAACGGAAATCCGCCGCCTGGCCGAGCAAGCCGGTCTCTCGGTGGCGAAACGCCCCGACAGCCAGGATTTATGCTTTCTGGCCGGGGAAGATTACCGGGGATTTTTACAGCGCCACGCGCCGGAAATTCTGCAGCCCGGCGACATCGTCCGCCGCGATGGACAAATTCTCGGCCAACACGGCGGGCTGGCGAACTACACCATCGGTCAGCGCAAGGGGCTGGGAATTGCTTCACCGCTTCCTTTGTACGTCATCGCCAAAGACGCGGCCAGCAACCGGCTGATTGTGGGCGAGGCGGACGAATTGGGCCGCCGCAGCCTGCTGGCGAAAAACGTCCACTGGACGGGCGGCGTCACGCCCCAAACGCCTTTCCGCGCCGAGGTGAAGACTCGCTACACGGCGCAGCCCGCGCCCGCAGTGGTGACTCCGCTGGAGGGCGGAAATCAGGTTTCCGTGGAATTTGAGTCCAATCAACGCGATAGTACGCCCGGCCAGGCGGCTGTTTTTTATCAAGACGCGCTGGTCCTGGGCGGCGGAATTATTTTCAACGCCCAATAAGGAGTTTTCATGCCCATTCCCACCCTGCTTTTTGGCATCGTTTTGGCCTGCGCCTATGGCGCCGGATTTCACCTGTGGCGCGGCGGAAG
>JAVHNW010000025.1:0-1296 GCA_036169755.1 bacterium
AGCGCATCCGAACCGCACACGCCGTGTGCGCAGGAGCGGCGGAAGGAAAGTGTGCCGTCCGTCTGGCCTTTGATGCGTTCCAGCACATCCAGCACGCGGTCGGTCGGGTCGGCTTCCAGGGTATAGGTTTCGTAGTGGAATTTCTTGTCCACTTCAGGGTTGTAGCGGAAAATTTTGAGTGTGACTTTCATAATCGCCTCTACTAGTAAACGCGCTCTTTGGGCTGGTATTTGGTGACAGCAACACTTTTATATTTCAATTCCACTTTGCCGTCTTTGACATAGGCCAGTGTGTGCTTCATCCAATTGGCGTCATCGCGCTTGGGGAAATCTTCGCGGGCGTGGCCGCCGCGGCTTTCCTGGCGCGCCAACGCCGAGACGGTGGTGACCTCGGCCAGTTCGAGCAGGTTTTTCAATTCCCAGGCGTTCATCAATTCCATGTTGAAGATTTTGCCGCTGTCGCTGACTTTGATGTGTCGGATGCGTTCCTTCAGTTCGCGGATTTTTGCCAGGGCGTGCTTCATGCCCTCTTCCATGCGGAAAACGCCCATATTGGCGAACATCTCGCGCTTCATTTCATTGGCCAGGTCGTAGACTTTTTCGCTGCCGTCTCCTTTGTAGAAAACTTCCAGCGCGGAGCGGACTTCTTTTTCGGGAGCCGCTGGCAGCGGGGCAAATTCTGCGCCGTTGGCAAATTCGGCGGCGCGCAGCCCGGCATGTTTCCCGAAAACTACGATGTCGAGCAGGGAATTGCATCCCAGGCGGTTGGCGCCATGTACCGAGACGCAGGCGCATTCTCCGGCGGCGAAGAGGCCGGGGACGACGGTCCGGTTTTCATCGAGCAGGACTTCGCCGAAAACGTTGGTGGGGATGCCGCCCATGGCGTAATGCGCCGTTGGCTGAACGGGCATCGGCTGCGTGATGGGGTCCACGCCGAGGTAGGTGCGGCAGAAATCAATGATGTCGGGCAGTTTTTTGAGAATTTCTTCGCTGGTGACGGTGTAGGGCGTGCCATCGGGGTTGGTGCGGCCATCAATGGCGGCGTATTTGTTGACGGTTTCGGCGCGCACGTCCAGGTAGACGTAATTTTGGCCGTTGATGCCGTTGCCATCGCGCATTTCCAGGTACATTGAGCGGCTGACCACATCACGCGAGGCCAGGTCTTTGACGGTTTTGGCGTATTTGGGCATGAAACGTTCGCCTTTGCCGTTGATGAGAACGCCACCTTCGCCGCGCACGCCCTCGGTGATGAGGATGCCGAGTTTGTAAATGCCGGTGGGATGGAACTGGAAGAATT
>JAVHNW010000026.1:0-6429 GCA_036169755.1 bacterium
GCCGCCGGGGCGCTCTTCGCGCGGGCGGGCGACATTCACCGTCAACGGGCGACCGGCAAAGTCCTGACCGTTCAACATGCTGATGGCTTTTTGGGCGTCATCGGCAGTGGCCATTTCCACGAAGGCGAAACCCTTCGAGCGGCCAGAGTCGCGGTCTTTGATGATGGCAACCGAGGTAACCGTCCCGGCTTTCGAGAACATTCCCTGCAATTCCTCTTCAGTAGCCGAGTAAGGCAGGTTGCCAACGTACAGTTTGTTATCCATGTTTCTTTTTCTCCTGGATGCGCGTAACGCCCCATCTCAATGACGGACGCCGCAAAAAAATGGTTGCCCAAGTGGGCTTTTGGAACAGGTGCATGATGATGGGGGTACTAACATCCAGAAACCGGCAAGCCGTTCTTTGTATCGCCTTCCTTCATGCATTTCGGGTGTGATTTTATCACGACTCAACCAGAAAAGAAGATTTTGGGCGCACCGCTCGTCGCCGACGTGCTATAATTTTGGCGTTTCCACTTTTTTTTCACATTTTCATTTAAAGGCAGGCAACTCATGGCGCTTCCTCCACGTCCCTCCTCACCCGCCAGTTCCTCTTCCCCGGCATTTTTACCGCCCCCGCTCACCCGGCTGGAAGAAACCGGCCTTTCTCCGCTCTGGCTGCAAGATTTGGCCTTGAAAATTCTCTATTTTCAGGGCTATCTTTCCGGCTTTAAGGTGGCCGAAGAAATCGCCCTGCCTTTCGCCGGGGTAACGGACCTGATTTTGGAAGCGCTCAAACGCGAGAAGTTGGTCGAGGTGAAATCTTCCTCGATGGGGCTGGGGGAGGGTTCCTATCAGTACGCCATCACCGGCCTGGGCATTGAGCGCGCGCGCGAGGCGCTGGAGCGCAGTCAGTACGCCGGGCCGGCTCCCGTGCCGATTGATGTCTACAATCAGTCCATTCGCCGCCAAAGCCGCCAGCGCACACCGGTCACTTCCAGCGTGATGCGCCGCCTGCTCTCGCAGATGGTAATTTCCAACAGCACCTTTGAGCGGCTCGGCCCGGCGCTCAACTCTGGCACTTCCATTTTTTTGTACGGGCCTCCCGGCAACGGCAAGACCAGTGTGGCGCGCGCTTTTGGCAGCCTGGTTTTGCAGCAAAATATGTATATTCCCTTTGCGCTGTATGTGGACGGTCAGGTGATTAAGTTGTACGACAGCGTCAACCACCAGCGCGCCGCAGACGAGGACGCCACCGCCACCGGCACCGGTTCGCTGCGCTCTGGCGGAAAACGCGACCCGCGCTGGGTGTACATCAAACGCCCCTTCATTGTTGTCGGCGGCGAATTAACCCTGGCCGGGCTGGATTTGGTTTTCAATGATGTTCACAAATATTACGAAGCGCCCTTCCAGGTGAAAGCCAACGGCGGCATTTTGCTGATTGATGACTTTGGCCGCCAGCAGGTGCGCCCGCGCGACCTGCTCAACCGCTGGATTGTGCCGCTGGAAAATCGGGTGGATTTTCTCACCCTGCACACCGGGCGAAAAATCGAAATGCCTTTCGATGTGCTGGTGGTTTTTTCCACCAACCTGCCGCCCAAAGATTTGGTGGACGAGGCTTTTTTGCGCCGTCTGCGCCATAAAATTGAAATTGGCGACCCTTCTTTTGAAGAATACCGCGAAATTTTCCGGCGCGTGGCCCAGGTCAAAAACGTCAAATACAACGACCAGGGGCTGGCCTACCTGCTGCAGGAATGGTACATCAAACGCAACCGCAAACTGCGCGCCTCGCACCCGCGCGATTTGTGCGACCAAATCATTGATATTGCCCGCTACAACAATGTCGAACCCGAAATGAACCGCGACCTGCTCGACCGCGCCGCCAAATCCTATTTTGTGGAACTCTAGCCCGCCATGTTTGCGACTCTGACCCCGCCCTATTTCTTCGCCCACCGCGGCGCCTCGGCCCACGCGCCGGAAAACACGCTGGCCGCCTTTCGGCTGGCGCTCGAACAGGGCGCGCCCGCCATCGAGTTTGATGTCAAGTTGAGCGCCGATGGGCAGGTCGTCATCCATCACGACCCAACGCTGGAACGCACCACCAACGGGCGCGGCGCCCTGCGCCAGTACACACTGCAAGAGTTGAAGCGGCTCGATGCCGGGGCCTGGTTCGCCCCCTCCTTTCGGGGCGAACCCATCCCCACGCTGGAGGAAGTTTTTCAGGCGCTGGGCGGCCAACTTTTCATGAACATTGAACTAACCAATTACGCCAGCCCGTTTGACGCGCTCGTGCCGCGCGTGGCGGCGCTGGTCAAAAAATATGGCCTGCAAGAATCGGCCATGGTTTCTTCTTTTTTTCCGCACAACCTGATACGCGCCGGGCGATTAATCCCACAGATGGCGCGTGGACTGCTGGCCCTACCGGGCCGCGCGGGCGGCTGGCAGCGGCTGTGGGGCGGCTGGCTCACCCTGCAGGCCGATCACCCCTTCGAGGCGGATGTGAGCGCTGCCGGGGTGGCGGCCTCCCATCAGCGCGGGCGGCGCGTCCACGTTTGGACGGTCAATGACCCGCAGACGATGCGCCATCTCTGGCAAATCGGCGTGGATGGAATCTTCACCGATGACCCGCTGACCGCGCGGAGCGTTTTGCAAAGCCTGTGAAAAATGCCCTGAATTTCCTGCTGCGGGCGCTGATTTTGACGGCCCTGATTTTTCCCCCTCGCCCCGCTCAGGCGCAGGGCGTTGACCCCGCCGCGCGCGCCCAACAACTTTTGGCGCGCCTCAGCCCAGAAGAACGGGTGGGGCAGTTGTTTTTGGTCACTTTTCAGGGGAACGACAGTTCCAGCGCTTCCGCCATCTATGATTTAATCGTCAACCACCACGTTGGCGGCGTGGCATTGAGCGCCGCCAATGATAATTTTCACGCCGACCCAGACGTGGTGAGCGCCGCTTCAACGCTGATTGCTGCGCTACAAAAAGCCGAATGGCAGGCCACGCTGCAGCCCGTCAGCGTGGAAGCGCCGCACGCCTACATTCCCCTGCTGATTGGGCTTTCGCAGGAAGGCGGCGGCTTCCCCAACGACCAGATTTTGAGCGGGCTGACGCCGCTGCCCGACCAAATGACCATCGGCGCCACCTGGAACCCGGCGCTGGCCGAACAAGCTGGCGAAGTGATGGGGCGCGAATTGGCCGCGCTGGGCGTTAATTTCTATCTGGGACTTTCGCTCGACGTGCTGAGCGTTCCCAACCCGGCCATCAGCGCCGATTTGGGAACGCGAGTCTTCGGCGGCGACCCGTACTGGGTCAGTCAGATGGGCAGCGCCTACCTGCGCGGCCTGCACAGCGGCAGCGGCAATCGGCTGGCAGTCATCGCCAAACATTTTCCAGGGAGCGGTGGGGCAGACAGGCCGCCAGAACAGGAAATTTCCACCGTGCGGCGCTCGCTGGAAGAATTGAAGCAGGTGGAACTGGCGCCTTTCTTCGCCGTGACCGGCAACGCCGCCTCGCCCGCGGCGACTGCCGATGGCCTGCTGGCGGCGCACATCCGCTACCAGGGCTTCCAGGGCAATATCCGCGCCACCACCCGCCCGGTCAGTTTTGACCAGCAGGCGCTCGGCCTGATTTTGGGGCTGCCAGAAATCAGCGGCTGGCGGCAAAATGGCGGTCTGCTGGTGAGCGATGACCTGGGGACAAGCGCGGTGCGCCGCTTCTACGACCCAGCCGGGCAGAGTTTTTCGGCGCGACTGGTGGCGCGTGACGCTTTCCTGGCGGGCAACGACATTCTCTACACCGGCAATCTGCTCTCCAGCGATGCGCCCGACGTGTACACCAGCCTGCTGCGTATGCTGGATTATTTCACCCAAAAATATAATGAAGACCCAGCCTTCGCCGCGCGCGTGGACGAATCAGTTTTACGCATTCTGACACTCAAATACCGGCTCTACCCCAACTTCTCGCTCGAAAATGTCCTGCCGCCCGCGACCCAACCCGGCGAAATTGGCGGCGGCAAGGATGTGGTTTTTTCCATCGTGCGCCAATCGGCCACGCTGATTAGCCCACAGCCTGTCGAACTCGCCAACGTATTGCCCGACCCACCCGCCAGCGCAGACTACCTCGTCTTCATCACCGACACGCGCCAAATCCAGCAATGCGTCAGCTGCCCGGCGGAGGAATTGCTGGCCGCGGATGCCTTCCAAAAAGCCGTCATCGCCCTTTATGGGCCGACCTCCGGCGGGCTGATTCTCACCAGTCACCTCAGTTCCTACACCTTCGACGACCTGGCGCTGCTGCTGGACGACAAACTGCCCAACCCCGAAATGACCGACAACCTGCGCCGCGCCACCTGGGTGGTCATTTCCAGCCTCGACTTAAGCGAAGGACACCCGCAGACGCAAATCTTGCGGCGTTTTTTAAGCGAAAAACAAAACCTGCTGCTCAACCGAAAAGTCCTGCTTTTTTCATTCAGCGCCCCCTATTCGCTCGACGCCACCGACATCGCCAACCTGACCGCCTACTACGGCATGTACAGCAAATCGGCGCCCTTTGTCGAATTTGCCGCGCGCCTGCTCTTTCAGGAAGTCAACCCCGTCGGCGCAGCGCCCATTTCCATCCCCGGCATTGGCTACGATTTAATTAGCGCCATGTCGCCCAACCCGACTCAAGTCATCCGGCTGGCGCTCGACCTGCCCGATACCAGCCTGCAAAGCGAGAAAAATCTCGAACCCACGCCTCAGCCCATTTACCGTGTCGGCGACAGCATTGCCGTGCGCACCGGCGTCATTCTCGACCACAACAATCGCCCGGTGCCGGATGGCACCGTCGTACACTTCATTTTTTCGCAGGACGAAAGCGGGCTGCTGGTTCAACCGGTGGAAACCGTCACCTCGCAAGGCATTGCCCGCGCCACTTTCCGGCTGACGGAACCGGGTGCGCTGCAAATTCATGTCACCAGCGAACCAGCCACCATCTCCGACCTGCTCAACCTGGATGTCAGCGCCGAAGGCGCGAGCGTCATCATTGTCACCCCCACCCCTGTCCAAACCCAGGCCGCGCCCAGCCCAACGCCAACCCTCACGCCCGCCGCCACGCAAAGCGCCAGCGGCCTGATCAACCAGAACGGCTACCCAACCATCAGCGGCTGGCTGGCGTTGGCGCTCTTACTCTTCAGCGGCGCGCTGCTGCTGGCCTGGCTGACGGCGCAGTTCATCGAAACCCGCTGGGCCATACGCCTGGGATTGGTGGCTTTTCTGGGCGGCGTCATCGCCTACAATTATCTGATTTTGGATTTCCCCGGCAGTTCCGCCTGGCTCAACGAGCGCGGCCTGCTGGCCTTTGTCCAGGCCATTCTCATCGGCCACGCCCTGGGTGGATTAACCGGCTGGCTGTGGCGGCAAAGAAGTCGGTGATATTTTTTGCATACACGCCAAAAGCGAACGGAGAACGCCCGCGGGCAGAGAAGTTGTCTCAGCCAAAACGGGGAGATGCCCGGCTGAAAAAATAACCCGCGCCCTCCCCGCGAAATGCTGGCCCAGCACCCCCACCGCGTTTTCATCGTCTGAAAGCGATTGCGCCAGATCCTGCGGCGAGGCGGCCAGCCGCGCCAGCGAGGTGACCGGCACCCCGTATTTCAGGGGCGCCGGCCCGCCAAGCATCACTTCCGCCTCGAAAAAGATCCGCGTCTCGTCGGCAGAATCCAGCACCCAAACCGTCCTGTCGGTCTCAGCGAAAAATTCACGCGCCGCCGCCGCAGTTGCCAGGCTGAGCGCGCTTTTTGGGTTGGCGGCCACCACAATTTCTTCTGCGCCAATCACAAAGGCTGAGTCAGCGCTGCCAGAGGGCGCGCCCAGTTTCAGCCGCAAATCAGCCTGGTCGGGGCTGCCCACCCGCCGTAGAACGGCTCCCGCTTGCGGCGCGCAGGCGTAGGCCGTTTCCAGCCAGGGCGAGGCCGAGGGCGAGGCGTAAATTTTCAGCGGGGTTGGGGTTTTATTTTCCAGCGGCGCGCAGGCTGTCAAAAGCAGAAATCCTGCCAGAAAAAGCAAATTAAATTTCATCGCGCGCCCAGAGAAATTTCATCCCAGCCAAAAATAGGCCGCCAGGCAGCCCGCTCCGACCAGGGCGCAGTAGGCGGCAAACAACCACAGCGAATTGCGGTTGAGGTAGCCGATCAGCCAGCGGATGGCGAGCCAGCCAGTGAGGGCCGCCGCCGCAAAACCAAGCGCCAGGGTGGGCAAAAATTCCATCAAGCCCGGCATTTTGAGCACTTTGAGGACTTCATAGGCGCCCGCCGCCAGCATGACCGGCGCCGACATGAGAAAGGCAAAGCGCGCGGCGGCGGCGCGCTTGAATCCGCGCAGCATTCCGCCGCTGATGGTGACGCCGCTGCGCGAGGCGCCGGGAAACACTGCAATCACCTGAAAAAAGCCAATCAGCAGGGCGTCGAGGCCGGTCATGCTT
>JAVHNW010000027.1:0-1276 GCA_036169755.1 bacterium
CATTAGCCAGAGTGGAATGAGCAGGCCGACTGCCAGCAGGGCCAGCAGGGCCAGCCCAACGGAAATCCAATCAATGCCGAAGAGTTCTTCTTCGATGATACGCGCCGGGGACTCGTCTGCGCGTGGAAGCGCGGGTTCAAAACTGGGGCGTGGCGCGGGTTGCGCGGCAGAGGCGGCCCGCGGCTGAGAAATGGGTTCGCTCGCGGGGGCGGCTGCGGGCCGATTGGCGGATTCAGCCTGCGGCGGGGGCGTGGTCGCCGCTTCCGCTGTAGATTTGCGCGCGGCGCCGAAGGTCATCAGCACGCGTCCCAACTGGTCTGCGGTGCGGTAGCGTTGTGACGGTTCTTTGGAAAGCACTTTGAGAATGATGCGTTCCAACTCGGGGCTGATTTTTGGGTTGAGTTTGCTGGGGGGGGTCGGGCGCGCCTCGCGGTGCAGTTTTGCCAGGTCTTCGGCGGTGGATGCGGTGAAGGGAGTACGCCCGGTTAACATTTCGTATAGCACTACGCCCAGTGAGTAAACATCCGAAGCGGGCGAGGGCGCGGCCCCGGAGGCTTGTTCTGGCGAAAAATACAGCGGTGAGCCCCAGATGACATCGCTTTGTTCATCCGGGTGAATGGAGGCGATAGCGCGGGCAATGCCGAAATCGGTCACTTTTAGCCGGTGGTCGGGGGTGACGAGTATGTTGTGGGGTTTTACATCGCAGTGTACCAGCCCGGCACGATGCGCGTAGCCAATACCGGCGCAAGCCTGGATGATGAGCGGAATGGCATCTTCGACGCTGAATTTCCCCAGGTTTTCAATCATTGTTTTCAGGTTTACGCCGGGAACGTATTCCATAACGATGAAAAGATAGCCCTGGTCAAAGCCAAAATCATGGACGGTGACGATGTTGGGGTGAGAGAGGTTCGCCGCCGCTTTGGCTTCCTGTCGGAAGCGTTCTTGAAATTCTTCATCGTTGGCGTAGTTGGCGCGTAATATTTTGATGGCGACAGAGCGTTCCAGCATGTGGTCGCGCGCCTGGTAGACTTGCGCCATTCCGCCCGTGCCGAGGGGTTGCAGGAGTTCGTAGCGGTTATTGAGTAGGGCGTTGACCATGCGTCAAATTATATCATCCGGCCTAAAAAGTGGTATAATCCGCCCGCTTTGGTCGCAAAACCAGGGTTTGCTGGAGAGGTCGCGTAGCTGGCTTAGCGCGCACGCTTGGAAAGCGTGTAACCTGCAAGGGTTCGCGGGTTCAAATCCCGCCCTCTCCGCTTCTTTGACAAACTTTCTC
>JAVHNW010000028.1:0-1405 GCA_036169755.1 bacterium
GAAGCCGCCTCGGCCCCACTGGCCGATGACCAGCCCCCGGCCTTTGCCCGCCCCGATTCCCCCGCGCAGGCAAATACCGTGGAAACAGCCGTTCAGAGCGCTGTCGGTCGCCCGGCCTGGCAAAAGTGGGCGCTCGGATGCAGCATTGCCCTGGTTCTCTTTTGCTGCCTGTGCGTCATCCTGTCGGTGATTGGATGGATGTTGCTCAACGGCCAGTCCGGCTAATTTTTCCCGCTCTGCGCCCGCGCTTTAACACCGATTTGCCATGCGCTTTCCTGTCGCTTTTGTTGTATAACCAGTTTATGGAAACTGAAATCTTATCCATCAACGAACCAAAAGCGCTGGCGCTGGCAATTGACCTGCTGGCCGACAGCAGCCTGATTGCCTTTCCAACCGATACCGTCTACGGCCTGGGAGCGCTGGCTTTCAACGAACACGCCGTGAGCGAAATCTACACCGCAAAAGGGCGCAACGGTCAAAAAGCGATTGCCGTTTTGGTCGGCGATTTGGAACAGTTGGAGCGCGTGGCCTACGGCGTGAACACTATTTGCGCCAAACTTGCGCGGCGCTTTTGGCCCGGCCCGCTGACGATTGTCCTTCCGCGCCATCCGGCCATCCCCGAAGCGGTGACACCCTACCCAACGGTTGGCGTGCGTATTCCCGATTTCGAGCCGACCCGCGAACTGCTGCGTCTGACCGGGCCGCTGGCGGTCAGCTCGGCCAACCGCAGCGGAAACGCTGCGCCCTGCACTGCTCGCGGTGTAGAAGCCGAACTCGGCGGGCGCATTCCGCTCATTCTGGATGGCGGCGTAACGCCGGGCGGCATGCCTTCCACCGTGGTGGATTGCTCGCAGGGCGAACCGCATATTTTGCGCGAGGGGCCCATTACCCTGGAACAAATTTTAAACGCATTGGCATGAGATATCGTGAAAAATTTCTCTAATTTTTCTCTTAAGCTTTCTTCAGTGAATGCTCAGATTTGTCCGTATAATGATGAGTGCATTCTCCTTAATGCACACGCCGCCTCGGACTAGGGCCAGTCCAAAGGCGGCGTGGGGTTTTAAAGGGTAATGACTCTTTTGTTCAGCCGGTCGAGGGTTTCCAGCAGGCGCTCGCGCCAATTTTCTTCCTTGAGAAAACTGCACCAATACGCATTTTTCCCGCCGCGAATTTGACCGCCCAAATCGGGCAGAGTGCGGGCGGGCAAACTCTCAGCCAGGGGCGGATAGCGCAAAACCAACTGGCTGTTTTCGGTACTGACGGAAATTAACAGAGCCGCATCGGCGCGCAGTTTTACCTTCATCTGATAAAACAAATTTTGAGCCATTTCGGGCAGCGGGCCAAAACGGTCGGCAAATTCCTGCGCCAGGGCCTCGACTCCACTCTCTTCGCGCAAACTCGCCAG
>JAVHNW010000028.1:1505-3188 GCA_036169755.1 bacterium
CCCAGCAGTTCACCCGCGCCGCGAATTTCCAAATCGCGCATGGCGATGGAATAACCCGCGCCGAGTTGGGTGTTTTCGGCGATAACTTCCAGCCGCTCCTGGCCCTCCATTGTTGGCGCTTTTTTGCGGTGACGGAAAAAGTAGGCGTAGGCGCGCAGGGCGGCGCGTCCCACCCGTCCGCGCAGCTGATAGAGTTGCGCCAGGCCAAAGGTGTCGGCGCGGTCCACAATCAGCGTGTTGGCGTTGGGAATGTCGAGGCCGCTTTCGATGATGGTGGTGGAAAGCAGAATATCCAGTTTGCCTTCGCTGAAATCATGCATCACCTGCGAAAGTTGACGCTCGTCCATTTGCCCGTGACCCACGCCGATACGCGCTTCGGGGACGAGTTTTTGCAGGTGCATTCGCATGGCGTGAATGGTTTGAACGCGATTGTGGACGAAAAAAACCTGCCCGCCGCGTTCCATTTCACGCAGCACCGCCTGCCGCACAACTTTGGGCGCGTAGGGGCCGACATGTGTGATCACCGGTAAACGCTCTTCGGGCGGCGTATTCAGGTTGGAAATGTCGCGCACCCCGGTCAGCGCCATGTAAAGCGTGCGCGGGATGGGCGTTGCCGTCAGCGTCAACACGTCCACCTGAGTGCGCAGTTTTTTGAAATGTTCCTTGTGCGTCACGCCGAAGCGCTGTTCCTCGTCAATAATGACCAGCCCCAGGTTTTTGAATTCAACATCCTGCGAAATCAGGCGATGCGTGCCGATTAAAATATCCACCTGGCCGAGCAGCAGCCTGCGGATAATTTCACCTTGCTCGCGCGGCGAGCGGAAACGCGAAAGCATTTCCACCGCCACCGGAAAGGCTGCCAGCCGCTGTTGAAATGTTTCATAATGCTGCTGCGCCAAAACCGTTGTCGGCACCAGCACAGCGACTTGTTTTCCGTCCTGCACCGCTTTGAACGCCGCGCGCAGAGCCACTTCGGTTTTGCCATAGCCCACATCACCGCACAGCAGGCGATCCATCGGACGCGCAGTTTCCATATCGCGCTTAATGGCGGCAATCGCGCTGCGCTGGTCGGGAGTTTCAACGTATGGAAAGCTATCTTCCAACTCTTTTTGCCAGGCCGAATCTGCGCCAAAAGCGTGACCAGGAATGGTCTGCCGTTTGGCGTACAGTTCCAGCAATTCTTCGGCCACCTTCTGCACCGATTCTTTGACGTTGGCCTTGGCAGTCGCCCATTCCTGCGAGCCGAGCCGCGTCAGCGCGGGAATGCCGCCCTCCTTGCCCACATAACGCGTCAGCCGGTCGGCCTGATGCACGGGGACAAAAATCTGGTCGCCCTTTTCATATTCAACGCATAAAAATTCGCGTTCATGGCCTTCCAAAACGCGCTGCACCAGGCCAACAAAACGCCCGACACCAAAATCCACATGCACCACATAATCCCCGGCGCGCAAATCACCAAAAGCCGCTTCCGGCGCCTCAGAAATTGGCCGCTGACGGGCGCGCGCCACCGGTCGTTCCCAGCCGAAAATTTCAGAATCAGTGATGAGTTGAAGCGTGTACGGAGACTCGCCCGCCGCCGGAGACTTGGCTACCCGCAAGAAAAAACCTTCCGAAAGGTAGCCTTCCACGAAAACGGGAGAACGCCCCGGCGGGTGCTGGCGCCCTGCCTCTGGCGGGTGCTGG
>JAVHNW010000028.1:3288-5688 GCA_036169755.1 bacterium
GGGTGCTGGTTCCCTGCCTCTGGCGGGTGCTGGTTCCCGTTTTCGGCAGCCGCATCTTGCCCGGCAGGAAGCTGCTCCCGCCAGAGTTCCTCCAGGCGCTTGCTCTGCCGCGACATCAACCACACCGGGTTTTTTCCGGCAGTCAGCCCCGCCAGATAATCCATGAATGGTTTTAGCCGTCCGCCAAAACGCTGGCCGGGGGTGAAAATTTCACGCAGCGCGGGCTGGGCCTCGCTTTCGCGCCCACCCTGGCCCAATTCCAGGCAGGGATGCGCCTGCATTGAGTCCCACATTTCGGACCAGGTGAGGTAAGGCACGGGGAAATCTGCCGCCAGGGTGCCTTCGTCAATTGATTCATGGCGAAATTTGACCGCCTGCTCTTCCAATTCGTTGACCATCCCCTCGGCCAGCGAGAGGTCATCGGCCAAAATCAGGCCGCGCGGCGGCAGGTAATCCAAAATAGAGGCCGGGAAGGGGTGCAAAAGCGGAATATGGAATTCGGAATACGAGGGGACGCCTGCACCCCGCATTTCAGGGGCGCCTGCACCCCGCATTTCAGGGGCGCTGGCATTCGTCACCAAAAATTCACGCGCCGGGGTAACGAGCAACATTTCCAGTTTCACCACGGTGCGCTGGCTGGCCGGGTCAAAACGGCGGATGGAGTCGATTTCATCGCCGAAAAAGTCGAGGCGCGCCGGGAAAGGCTCGGCCATCACCCACAGGTCGAGAATGCCGCCGCGCCGCGAAAATTGTCCCGGCTCGGTGACGGTATCCGCCGCCTGGTAGCCCATCGCCGCCCACTGATGAAGCAGAGCGTCTGGCTGAATTTGCTGGCCGAGCGACAGGCGTTTGCTGGCGCGCAGGAAATCGCGGCGCGGCAGGGTGCGCGTCATGACCGCGCGCGCCGAGGCGATGATGATGGGCGGCGCGGCGGGTTTTTCGGCAAAGGGCAGGTGGTAGGCGGCGAGGGCCGTCAGCGCCTGCAGCCGCTCGCGGCGGGTGTTGGCGCCCCAGGCGGCGTCTTCATAAAAAAGCGGATTCGGTTCGGCGAACAGGTGGCGCGAAACGGAGGGCAGCCAGACGGCCAATTCGTCATACAGCGCCAGGGCGTGGTCGGCGCGGTCGGTCAGCAAAAGGATGGGGCGGGTTAAATCATTGTGCAGGGCGGCCAGCAGCGGCAGCCGCGCCGCGCGCGGCAACCCCAGCCCGGGCAAGCGTGAATCTTCCATTACCTGCCGGAGCAGGTTTTGGTATTCGGGGGTGGCGCGCAGGGATGAAAGGATAAAATCCATCGGGGGGCTTAATTGAATTTATTCATTGCCGCGTCCAGGCCTTCAGTCACCCAGGTCAGGGCGGCATCGGCGGCGCGGTCGAGGGTTTCGGAAACGCTGAGCAATTCTTTGGGCGAAAATTCCTGTAAAACGTAGGCGGCGGCGTCCATGCGTCCCGGCGGGCGGTCAATTCCCAGGCGCAGGCGGGCGAATTGGTGGGTGCCCATTTGGGCAATGGTTGATTTGACGCCTTTTTGTCCACCCGCGCCGCCGCCAGGTCGCAGGCGCAGGGCGCAAAATGGCAAATCGAGGTCGTCATGCGCCACCAGCAAATGTTCCAGGGGAAGTTTGTAAAAACTGACCAGCCCCTGAATGGCTTGACCAGACAGGTTCATGTAGGTTTGCGGCTTGGCGAGTAAAATTTTTTGCTCGCCAAGCCGGGCATCGGTGACGATGGCTTTGGCCTGTACCTTCATGCCTCGCGCGTTGAGGCGCAAGGCCAGGCGGTCAATCAACATAAAGCCCATGTTGTGACGGGTTTGAGTGTATTCACGGCCAGGGTTGCCCAGGCCAACGATGAGGTAGGGAAACGTGTCAGTCATCTTTAATCCGAGTGTCAGCGCACTTTACGGCTGAGCGCCAGCAGGGCGCCAAATACAAGCAACACGCCAGCCGCGAGCAGCGCTCCCTTGATAAATTCCAGCCAAATCGCTTGGGGGGGCAGGCTGGCCGGGTTGGGCGGCAGGGGCGTAACGCTGGGAAAAACCGTGCGCGTGGGCGCGGGGGTGAGCGTGGGCAGGCGCGGCGGCAGAGTCCGCGCGGGGGTGCGGGTGAAGGTGGCGCTGGGCGAAGCGGTGGCGGTGTCGAAGGTGTAGTTGCGAATCCGCAGCCCCGTCACCAAAACATCTTGATAGCCTTCCACAAAGAAAAGACGCAGGCGCAAAACATAATCACCGTCTGCCAGGGCCGCCGTGTTCCAGCGGAAAAGTTCACCGCTGGCAGGCTGGTCGCCGCGCAAGAGCGGGAACCAGCTATCGGTGGGATTTTCCGCGTAAGCGAAGGATAATTCCCAGTAGGTAAAAGCGGGCAGAGAAATGACGCCGGTAATCGGAATTTCGCCGCGCAGGGT
>JAVHNW010000028.1:5698-6414 GCA_036169755.1 bacterium
TTCACCCCTGGCCGGATACGCCACGCTCAAGGCGGGCAGCCCAGCCTCCAGCGTGGAACTTGGGCTGGGGCTGGGCGTACCCGGCAGAGGCGTGGAAAATTCCTGGGCGCGAGCCAAATTTCCAGGCCAGGATATTCCAAAAAGCAGTAGCAGCAAGAAAAGAATTTTTCGCATGGCGGCAAAATTGAACTGTCAAGTTTAACATGGAAGTCGCTTCTCCGCTATAATGCGGAGAAAGAAAGAAACCCAATATGTGTGGCATAACCGGAATTTTCAACGACTTCAGCGACCTGACAGCGCGCGTCAGCGCCATGAGCGCCACCCTGCGCCATCGCGGCCCGGACGACAGCGGCGTTTGGGTGGACGAGGCGGCGGGCGTGGCGCTCGGCTTTCGCCGCCTGGCGATTCTCGACCTTTCTCCCAGCGGCGCTCAGCCCATGCGCTCAGACAGCGGGCGCTTTCACCTGATTTTCAACGGTGAAATTTACAACTATCAGGATTTGCGCGCCGAACTTTCTGCCCACTGGCGCGGAACCTCCGACACCGAGGTGATTTTAGCCGGATTCGAGGCCTGGGGCATCCCCGAAACCGTGCGGCGGCTGAATGGCATGTTCGCCTTTGCGGTGTGGGACGCGCGCGAACACGCGCTGACCCTGGCGCGCGACCGGCTGGGAATCAAGCCGCTCTACTATGGCTGGATGAATGGCGTCTTTCTT